>CAJZFF010000048.1 GCA_915069725.1 uncultured Actinomyces sp. | reverse complement strand
AGGCTGCGCCTGGCGGTGCAGGAGGGGCGACGTCAGGCACAGGAGGAAGCGTGGTCCCGTCACCAGCAGTTCCTGCGCCGGCTGGACCATGAGCTGAAGAATCCGCTGACGGCGGTGCGGGCCGCTGTCGCCGACCTGCCGCAGGCCCCACCCCACGAGCTGCAGGCCCGGGTCGACGTCGTCGACGCCCAGGCCCGCCGCATGGGGCGCTTGGTGACGGACCTGCGCAAACTGGCCGACCTGGAGACCGCCGCGCTCTCACTGGAGGACGTCGATATCGCCGAGACCGTCCACGACGCCGCCCAGGCGGTCGGTGAGGAGGGGGCGGCGCGTGGCGGCGGACCCAGAATCCGCCTGGACCTGCCGCAGGTGCCGTGGCCGCTGTCGCATGTGCGCGGCGACGGCGACCTGCTGTACTCGGCCGTCTACAACGTCATCTCCAACGCCTCGAAGTACACCTCGCCCGGCGGGACCGTGGAGGTGCGCGGTCGGGAGGAGTCCGGAACCGTCACCATCGAGGTGGCCGACACCGGGATCGGGGTGCCGCAGGCCGACCTGCCGGCCGTGTGGAGCGAGCTGGCCCGGGCCGGCAACGCCCGGGGTCTGCCGGGTTCGGGGCTGGGGCTGGCGCTGGTATCCACGATCGTGCGCCGCCACGGCGGCAGCGTGCGCATGGCCTCCCGCGAGGGCGTGGGGACCCGGGTATGGCTGAGCCTGCCCGTCGCAGGTCCGGCGGATACGCCGTGACCGCATGGTGCGCCGGCGGTCGCGGCTGAAGAACCCCCGTCACCCCGCCGCACCCCTGTCGCAGTCCTGCGACAGGGCGGGAACCGGGCGGCGACAACGATTCAGTAACGTTCAGGTCATGACGAAAGCACTCATCTCCCTGCCCTCCCTCGCCCTCATCACCACCCTCGCGCTGAGCGGCTGCTCCCTGTCCATCGGAGGCGGCTCGTCCTCGCAGGCTCAGGGTCAGCAGGCCCAGGCCAGTCAGGCCGGCTCGGACTCCGCCGGCTCCGCGGGAAGCGCCCAGGGCGCCGCCTCCGCCTCGGCGTCGGGAACGGCCGCCTCCACGGGCCAGGCCGTCGCCGGCTACGAACCCGGACAGATCCCCCCGATCCCCATGATCTCCCTGCCCGATCTCAGCCTGCTCACCCAGTCCACGGGCGCCTTCACCCCGGACCTCACCCGCTCCATCACCTCCCAGCCCGGCATCACAGTCAGGCCCGCCCGCTGCGACGCGAGCGGATCGCTCGTCTCCGGCTCCACGGTCCTGGGCGGGGACGGTTCGCTGACCACGAGCTCAGGAGCCACAGCGGTCACCAACAACGGGGACGGCTCGGGCACCTACAGCGACGGCAAGGTCTCCATCACCAACAACGGGGACGGTTCAGGCACCTACTCCGACGGCAAGGTCGCCATCACGATCAACGGTGACGGCTCAGGCACCTACAGCGACGACCACCTCTCCGTCACCGTCAATGGTGACGGCTCGGGCACCTACAGCGACTCCGCCACGGGGGAGGCCATCACCCTCGATGGCAAGGGCTCGGGCACCTACAGCCGTGGCGGGGTCTCGATCACCAACAACGGTGACGGCTCGGGTAGCTACAGCGACGGCACGATCTCGATCACCAACCTCGGTGACGGCAGCGCCATCGTCAACGACGCCTCGGTCTCGGCCAAGCCCGTCCCCAAGGCCGGCAAGGTCGGCACCTTCCCCTCCATCGACGCAGCCAAGCCCGTGCAGTCCTGCGGCACCGTCATCACCCTGGAGGACAGCGTCCTGTTCGACTTCGGCTCATCGGAGCTGCGCGACCAGGCCTCGACCACGCTCACCAACCTGGCCACCGTCATCAAGGACTCCAAGGCCCCCAAGGTTCAGGTCCAGGGCCACACCGACTCCGTCTCCGACGACGCCTTCAACCAGAAGCTCTCCGAGCAGCGGGCACAGGCCGTCTCAAACGCCCTGAAGTCCGACGGCGTGGCCGCCGACCTGGAAGCCGTCGGCTACGGCGAGACCAAGCCGGTGGCCCCCAACGAGAACCCCGACGGCTCCGACAACCCCGCCGGTCGCCGCCTCAACCGCCGCGTCGAGGTCTTCGTCCCGGCCTTCTGAACCGCCGCCCGGCCATCGGACCGCACGTGCATGATGCCCACCCGACCGCCCTCACCACATCTGAATACCGGAGAAGAACCATGTCCCCGACCACTCGTCCCCTCCGTCCCCGCCGCGCAGCCGCTGTCGTCCTCGTGGCCCTGTCCCTGACCGGCATCAGCGCCTGCTCCATCTCCGTTGGCGGAGGCTCGACCGACCAGGGAACCGCCGCAGCGGCGGGCCAGGAGGACTCGGCCCCGGAGCAGTCGGCTGCGTCGTCGCCGTCAACGGCTGCGACGACCGCCTCTCAGGCGCCCCGATCGCAGACCGCTGCGCCCAGTACCCCGGAACAGGCCTCGCCTGCCGCCGTCGGCTCCAGCGCTCCCGAGGCAGGCGCCCGGCCTGCGAGTGGTGAGCGCCCCGGCGCTCGGGCGACCATCACCGACAGCGACTGGCTGAGCGACCTGGAGTTCGTGGAGAAGACGGTCTCGGCGAGCCCGACCATGCTCCTGGACAAGTCCGGCGACGACATCCGTATCGAGGGGGAGGTGAACAGTCTCAGTGTCACCGCCAACAACACGAAGGTCTTCGCCGACTACGTCAGCCTGTTGACCATCTCCGGCAACAACGTCACCGTCTACGTCAAGGACGTCGACCGCGTCGTCATCAAGGGAACCAACGCGGAGGTGGTCTGGGCCGGCAACAGCCCGAAGGTGGAGGACTTCGGCCACAACACTGAGACCCACCAGCAGGGACACGGGGACTGAATCCCACCTTGCCGCGCCTTCCCCGTCCGGTTGCCATCGCGGCAGTCGACGGCGCGCAGTGGCGACGTCTGAAGGGCGCGGCGACCCGACCTGTTCCTGAACTCCGGCGACTGGGCCTGCTTCTGGGCCCAGTCGCCGGGGTCGTCTCTGCTCCGAGGCGCCCGTGAGAGCCGATGTCCCACACCGTATGCGGTGGAACAGCACTTGACTCCCCTATGCACATACTGTCTATAGTGTGTATGTACAGAAGGAGTTGCCATGCCGCTCTCGGTCGTCCTGTCCAACACGGCAGGAGTTCCCATCTACGAGCAGATCGCCCAGCAGGTCAGGGACGCGATCCTGACCGGCCAGGTGGAGGCCGACGAGATGCTGCCCTCGATCCGGGCTCTGGCCCGTGACCTGCGCGTCAGCGTCATCACCACCACCCGCGCCTACTCCGACCTCGTCGCCGAAGGCTTCCTGGCCAACGTTCCCGGCAAGGGCTACTTCGTCCTGCCCCGGGACTCCGAGCTGGTGCGCGAGCAGGTGCTGCGGGAGGTCGAGGAGCACCTCGACCGCGCCGTGGAGCGCGCGCGCCTGGCCCAGCTCAGCGACGAGGAGCTCCACACCATGCTGCAGACCATCATCGCCACCTCCGCCACCCCCGCCACCTCCAAGGAGAAGCAGTGAACCCCGTCGAGATCTCCCACCTGACCAAGCACTACCCGGACTTCAGCCTCAACGACGTCACCTTCTCCGTCCCCGCCGGCTACGTGACGGGCTTCGTCGGGGCCAACGGCTCGGGGAAGACCACCACCATCAAGGCCGCCTTGGGAATGATCCACCCGGATTCCGGCTCGGCCACCACTGTGGGACACGAGCGCATCGGCGTCGTCTTCGACGCCCCGCCCTACAACCCCGAGTGGCGCCTGAAGGACCTGGGCCGCGGCATCGGGCACTTCTTCCCCACCTGGTCCCAGGAGCGCTACGACGCCGAGCTCCAGGCTGCGGGCCTGGCCCCCACCAAGAAGGTCAAGGAGCTCAGCCGAGGCATGGGCATGCGCCTGCAGATGGCGGTGGCCCTGGCCCACGATCCCGAGCTGCTCATCCTCGATGAGCCCACCGGCGGGCTGGACCCCTTGGCCCGCAGCGAGATGGTGGACATGCTCGCCCAGTTCATGGTGGAGGAGGGCCGCACCATCCTGTTCTCCACCCACATCACCTCCGACCTCGATCGGCTGGCCGACTACCTGGTCATCCTCAGTAGGGGCAGGGTCGTGGCCAACGGCACCGCTGAGGAGATCCTCGGCTCCTTCCGTCTTGTGCGCGGCACCCCCGAGCACCTGACCGACGCCGTGCGCGAGGCCAGCCTCGGGCTGCGCAGCACGTCGCTGGGCTGGGAGGCCATGATGCCGGCCGACGCCGCTGAGGCGCTGGCCGACCGCATCGTCGTCGAGACCCCCACCATTGAGGACCTCGCCGTACACATCGCCAAGGAGGCGGGCCGTGAATGACCTCATGACCGCGGATCGACGCGAGCACCCCGCCGAGGCGGCCGCAGCGGCTGAGGTGCCGGACAATGCGGCGATGAGGGGCGCCGCGGGCGGACCCGGACGGGTCGGTCGGGTGCTCTCACTGGTGCGGTTGCACTTCCTGAGCCTGCGGGGGCCTCTGCCCTCCCTCCTCGGCCTTCTCCTCATTGTCGGCGCCGCCGGCATCGTCTCCGGAAGTATCGCCCTGGTCAGTGGGTTCCTTGCGGGGACCGCCCTGGTCGGGGGCCTCTCGGGAGTGATGGCCGAGCGCTCCGGTATCAACCGTCTGCTGGCCTCCCTGCCCGTCTCCCGGGCCGACGTCGTCAACTCCTACTGGGTGGTTGCGGTGCTGCATCTCCTGGCCGCCTCGGCCCTTTATGCGGCCATAGGCCTGCCTCTGGGCGTACGTCCGGGGAAGCTGCTCGTTCTTCCCCTCATCCTCATCACGGGGCAGGCGCTGGGAATTCCCGTGTTCCTTCACTTCGGGCCTGGACGCGGTCTGCTCGTCTGGGCGGTTTCGATCCTTGTCGTTTCGATTCTTGCCATCGGGGCTCTGGGCCTGCTGGTATCCAGCTTCGGGCCGATCCGGGATCTCGCTGCGGGGACGGCGGGAGGCGGCCTGCTCCTGGCCCTGGGGGCCGGTGTCCTCCTCGGCCTGTGGGTGCTGAGCCACCGCCTCTACCTCAAGCAGGACCAGTGAGCGCCACGATGATGGGGACGACGACGGGGGCGGCACCCGATAGCAGCCGGGGCATCGGAGCGACCGCGGCGACTGGGGCGGCAGGCCCTGAGGGCAGCGGCGAGATGGCGCTTGCCGGGGTGCGGGCGGTGCTGCGACTCGACCTCATCGTGCTGCGCCGTCGTGGTCCGCTGCTCCTCCTGCCTCTGGCACTGGCGCTGTTCATCACCATGGACGCCCTGGCCGGCCGTTTGCAGACGACGGTGATGGCGGGGGTCGCCCTGGGACTGTGCGCCCAGTACGCCCAGGGGGCCGTCGAGTCCGCTCACCACATGGAGCGCCTCTACGGGGCGCTGCCGCTGCGGCGCGGCGAGCTGGTCGGTGCCCGCTGGGTCGAGGGGGTCGCCCTGGCGCTCCTCTCCGGCCTGGTCTGCGTACCGGTGGCCGCTCTCACCGGTGACTGGGGCGGCCTCATGGCCGGCCTGCTCGTCATCTGCCTGTCCGCGGCCCTCGGGCTGCCCCTGTTCCTGTGCCTGGCCCCCGAGCGGGCCCTGTGGGTGTGGGGGCTGTGCCTCGGGGCGGGAGTCGGGGCCCTCTACGGCGGTACTCCACTGCTGGCAGGACCCGCGGCCGAGGTGCTGGGTGAGCCGGTGCCCGCCGTCCTGGCCGCCCTGGCATGCCCCGCCCTCCTGGGCGCCTCCCTGGTGGTGGCCCTCCGCTGGTACGTGCGTCAGGACCACTGAGGCCCGGCCGAGGAAGAAGCAAGAAGAAGTGAGGAGATCGACCATGTCCGAGTCCATCGTGTCTGCTGCGCGGGCCGCAGTCACCCTGCCCGCTGCCGCCGAGTCCTGCGGTACTCAGGCTCCCACTGCTCCTGCGGTGGTGCGGGGGCCGGGCGCCCTGACCCGGTGGGAGACGGTGCGCGCCGTCATGCGCCTGGAGCTGGTTGCCTGGAATCAGGTGTACCTGACGACGATGATCGGGCTGATCCTCATCGCGCAGGCCGGTCTCGTCGCGCATCGCTGGCTGGGGGTGGTGCTCCCGCTTCCGCTGGTGCTCGTCCTGGCGATCTTCCCGCCCTTCCTCCTCCTGACCTTGTGCGGGGTGGTGTGCCTGACCCTGTGGGATCCTTCGCGCTCCTCAGGGGCCCTGCGGCTCTACGGTGCGCTGCCCGTGACCCGCGCCGAGGTGCTTGCCGGCCACTACCTGCTCAGCCTGGCCTACGGGGGTGCCTCAGTCCTCCTAGCCGTCATCCATCTCCTCGGGGCCCTCGGCGCCGCCGATCCCCTGGTCTGGGCAATCGCGCTGGCGTGGGTGGTGGCAGTGCTGGGGATCTGCGCAGTGATGTTCCCGGTGCTCGCCAGGTATCGCAGCCCCCTCACGGGGATCGTGGTCATGATGCTGGTGATCGCAGTCCTGGGCCTGCTCGGCGGGTTCGTCAAGGGCTCCGAGGCGGTATCTCTGACCGCCGTCTCCCAGTCCGGGATGCTCCTGACCCTGACAGCCCTGCTCCTTGTGCTCGTCCCAGTGGGGCTGGGCGTCTCTTGGATGATCTGCCGCCGCATCTACACCCGTCAGGACCACTGAGGCCCGGCCGAGGAAGAAGCAAGAAGAACTGAGGAGATCGACCATGTCCGAGTCAGTGCCCATGCCCGAGTCCATCGTGTCTGCTGCGCGGGCCGCAGTCACCCTGCCCGCTGCCGCCGAGTCCTGCGGTACTCAGGCTCCCACTGCTCCTGCGGTGGTGCGGGGGCCGGGCGCCCTGACCCGGTGGGAGACGGTGCGCGCCGTCATGCGCCTGGAGCTGCTCATCGCGTGGAGACGACGGGACACCGCAGCGCTGCTGGGGCTGTACGCACTCGGTGCCCTGGGGGCGGCCGTGCCCGGGCTGAGGGGCTGGCTGGGACTCTTCTCCCCGGAGAATCTGGTGTACTACCTTCCAGCCGCGGTGCTGATGGTGGTTCTGGATCTATGGCGGCCCTCCCGTGAGGCCCGGATGCGTCAGCTCTACGCGGCGCTGCCCGTCACGCGTGTCGATGTCCTGGCTGCCCGCTATCTCCTGCTCGCGGCTGGCTGGGTGACGCTGTTCGTCGGTGGAACCGCAGTGCTCCTGGCCGTGGGTGGGTTATCGAACGACGCCGTGGGCCGGCACCTGACGTATCTGTTCTTCTTCGGGGTGATCGCCGCGGTGGAGCCGCTCCTGCTCGCCGCATATGGCGGGACCACCTCCCTGCCCGTGCTCGCCATATGGGGCCTCGCCATCGGCTTCTGCATCGAGATGCCCGTGGTCTTCGGGGTGCAGATCGCATTGGAGTCCATGCCCCAGCAGGTGGTGCTGGCCGGCGGGCTCGGGATCATTGCCGTGCTCTGCGCAGTGGGACTGGGCGCCTCCTGGCGGATCTGCTGCCGTATCTACCTCCGGCAGGACCACTGAGAGCATCGCCTGAGAGCACGAGTGG
Organism: uncultured Actinomyces sp.; assembly: GCA_915069725.1. Taxonomy (GTDB): domain Bacteria; phylum Actinomycetota; class Actinomycetes; order Actinomycetales; family Actinomycetaceae; genus Actinomyces. Next base: position 1,734 of record CAJZFF010000048.1, on the reverse strand, counting down.
CGGTGGCCGGTGACGACGCCATTTCACGCACCAGGGCGCCGCCTCACCCCGTGCGCCCGCCGCCGATCGGCCGGCGCTCCCGGGGCCGTCCCCACGGACCGTTACCCTGGAACCGTGACCACCGCCGCCCCTCCCGCTGCTTCCGGCGCCCCCGTCCAGCCCACGCCCGGCCCCGGTCTGTTCATCTCCTTCGAAGGAGGCGACGGCGTCGGCAAGACGACGCAGATCCGCATCCTCGCCGACCTTCTGATCGCGGCGGACGTGGACCACGTCCTCACCCGCGAACCGGGCGGCACGGAACTCGGCATCGAGATCCGCCGCCTCCTCCTGCACGGTGGGCACGTCGCCCCGCGCGCCGAGGCTCTCCTGTACGCCGCTGATCGAGCCCACCACATCGCCACCCGCGTGCGGCCCGCCCTCGAGCGCGGCGCCGTCGTCCTGGCCGACCGCTACCTCGACTCCTCGGTCGCCTACCAGGGCGCGGCCCGCTCGCTCGGCCCCCAGGAGGTCCGCGACCTCTCCCTGTGGGCCACCGAGGGCCTCCTGCCGGACCTGACCGTCCTGCTCGACGGCGACCCCGACCTGGCCGAACGACGCACCATCGGCCGCGGCGCCAAGGACCGCCTTGAGCAGGAGGGGGACGCCTTCCGTGTGGCCCTGCGCGAGCAGTTCCTCACCCTGGCCCAGGCCGAGCCCGAGCGCTTCGTCGTCGTCGACGCCGACCGGCCCGTCGACCAGGTGGCCGACGACGTCATCGAGGCCGTTGTCGCCGCCGGGCGCCGCCACGGCGCGCAGCTCACCCACGGCGGGGCCCACCAGGGCGTGCTCCTGGGGCTGGAGGCCTTCGTGGAGGCCGCCGCCCGCCGCACCGGCGCCGTCGACCCGCGCCGAGTGCGGCGCTGACGGCACTGTCTTCCGCGGGCTGCTAGGATCCGAACAGTTGTTCGATCCTACCCGTGTCCGTATGAGCCCGCTCGGCTCATCGACTCACTGAGTACTCCAGGAGAAGCTGCCCATGATCGCCTCCCTGCGCGGCACTGTCCTCAGTGTCGGCCTGACCTGTGCCGTCATTGAGACCGGCGGCGTCGGCATGAGCATCCAGGCCACGCCCACCACGCTGTCCGGCCTCAGGGTCGGTGAGGAGACCCTCGTGCACACCGAGATGGTGGTCCGTGAGGACTCGCTGACGCTGTTCGGCTTCGCTGACACCGACGAGAGGGACAGCTTTCGCACCCTCATGAGCGCCAAGGGGGTCGGAGCCAAGCTGGCGCTGGCGATGCTGGCCGTCCACACGCCCAACGCGCTCAGGCGGGCCATCGCCTCCCAGGACGTCGCCGCCCTCACTCGGGTTCCCGGCCTGGGCCCCAAGGGTGCTCAGCGTGTCATCCTGGACGTGGCCGACAAGCTGGGCCCTGTCACCGGGGACGATCTCGGTACCGCGCGGACGGCGTCGCAGACCACCGGTGGAGCGGAGGCAATGAGCGACGGCGGTCCCGAGCCCCACGCGGACGTGGTCGCCGCCCTGGTGCAGCTCGGCTGGAACGAGGCCAGCGCGCACCAGGCGGTCTCCTCCGTGACCGCTGATGCGGCCGATGGGGGCCAGGAGCCGGACATGGCGGCGGTGCTGCGGGCCTCCCTGAGGTGGCTGGGAGGCGGGCACCGTGGCTGAGCCTGATGAGCTCGATGGGCAGCGCCTGGTCGGTGGCGGCGCCGACGCCACCGAGCGCGCCGCCG
>CAJZFF010000047.1 GCA_915069725.1 uncultured Actinomyces sp. | reverse complement strand
CCGCGGTCTGCCCCGACTTCCTCAGCTGGTCCCGCGTCTTGCCGGCCTTGAGCTTCTTGACGCCATCGGACGGTCGCCGCCCGAAGACCTTGTAGACATGGTTGGCCTCAATAACTTTCACAGCACTCCTCGCGTTCTAGCTCCTAGCCTGGCCGCGAGAGTCCGGAAGACGAGTTGTGAGAGCCGCTTCCGGGCCCCATGGCGGCTGCAGGCCCGTTTCATGGTGCTGCGGAGAGTTCATACGGTCAATGTGAAGGGACGAAGAATTCCGCGAAGTCGGCGGACTTCAGGCCTTGACACGCCTACGGGCGCGCCCGTGGCCACGCCCGCGGAACAGGGCTGGGCCCACCTGGCACGCACCGCTGCGCACCACCGCTCAGCAACACCGTGAATGCTTGAAATCACGACGAATACCGAGGAGCCGCCGGAGTCCTGCACCCCATGAGCAAGGACGATGCACATAACCAACAACATCAATACGTGCAACTGGACCCCCTCACGGCCTCACAATGTGATTATCATCTCACTTTGTCCGCCGCTCGCTCCGCTCCGCGCCGGCACGGGTTGCTGGGTCCCCGAAACACCTCCCCCGCCCACCCAGAATCACTACGCTGAGACGCACGCCCGCGGTCCGCAGGACCAATCGGGACACCGATGGAGGAGGAGACTGCCGTGCCGGCTGCAGGATGGATCCCGGCGGACGGACCGGACCTCTGGGGACCCCTCGGAGGCCCGGGCGCACACAGACCCAAGGCCCACGCCGACGTGCGCATCTCGAACATGTCCCTCATCCTGCGTCACCTCCAGACGAGCCCCGCCCTGTCGCGCACGCGCCTGGCCCGTGAGACGGGGCTGTCCAAGGCGACGGTCTCGACCCTCGTGGCCGAGCTGTGCTCCCGAGGGCTGCTCATCGAGGAGGAGCCGGATCTGTCCGGCAACGTCGGCAGACCGAGCACGGGCCTGCGCACGGCACCGCGCACAGCGGCCGGCATCGGCCTGGAGATCAGCGGGGCCTCGCTGCTCCTGTCCATCACGGACCTGACCGGAGAGGTCATCGCGCGCCGCTGCGAGCTCGTCGCCGACACCGGCCACAACCCCGACACGATGATCGAGCACGTGGCGGCCATGCTGTCCCAGGCCTTGGAGCAGCTGACGCAGCAGGGGACGACGGTTCCGGGAATCGTCCTGGCCCAGCCTGGGATCATCGACTACACCGATAACACCGTGCGCTACTCCTCCACGCTGGAGTGGCACGACGTCGCTGTGGCGGATCGGGTCCGCAACGCAGTCGCCCACCGCCTGGGCCCAGGAAGGAGCGTCCCCACCATCACCCTGGAGAACGACGCCAAGCTCGCCGCACTGGCCACCTATGAGCGCTACGCCCAGGACGGGGTGCGCAACCTGCTCTACCTGTCGGGCAGCGAGGGGATCGGCGCCGGCATCATCTCCGACGGCCACCTCCTGCGCGGCTGGCTGGGCCTGACCGGCGAGGTCGGCCACATGCCCGTGGAGCCCGAGGGCCTGGAGTGCCGGTGCGGGCGGCGTGGCTGTTGGGAGACCCGCTCCGGGCTGCAGGCCCTGATCTCGGCCTATCCGCCGGGCGACGCGGTGCGTGACGAGGCCACCTCTCTGGATGAGCGCATCGAGCTCCTGCGCCGGCGCTTCGACGCCGGGGACGCCGAGCTCACCCGGAGGCTGGAGCTCTCCCAGCGGGCGCTCGCACGCGCCCTGGCGATCCTGACGGATGTCCTCAACCCTGAGGTGATCGTGCTGTCGGGGTACCTGGCCGCCTTCGCCGACGTGTTCGTCTCCCCCACCACCTCCGCCCTGAAGGATCGGCTGCTGGACCAGCGCGCCGCCGTGAGGCTGGAGACCTCCCACCTGGGTCAGTGGGCCTCGTCGTACGGGGCGGCGCTGGTGGCGCTGGAGTCCGTGCTCGACAACCCCACCCTGGTGGATCTCAGGCCCACATCCTAGGTGCCACCAGGCATATCGACCGCCTCGCCAGTAGCGGACGGGCGTCGCATGCTGTAGTTTGTTCGGAGTTCAGACTATTCAGCCCGAAGGAGTGCTGATGTCTCTCCAGACCCAGCCCGCGGCGCCGCTCCCCTCTCAGGCGGGGGGACGCCTCACCCTGCCGATCCAGACCGGCATGGATGAGGAGGTCCGCCGCCTCATCGCCCGCCTGGGCGCCGACGCCGTGCGGAACTCCGACGGCACCGAGCTGCCCGGCATCGTCTCGGAGCTGGCCACCAAGGTCTACTCCACCTACTTCGTGGGCCGCGGCGACAACGCCTGGGCCGACGCCCACCCCGATGAGGCCACCCGGCTCTTCCTCATGTCCGACCGGGTCGCCGCCACTGCCGACGGCCCCGTGAGCATCGACCTGCTGGCCTCCTGGTTCGCCGACCAGGTCCGCCCCGACACCGACTGCGACGTGACGCGCTGGTGGCAGGCCCACGACCGCACCACCGGCCAGGAGCTGCCCGCCACCGCGTGGAGCATCGAAGCCGACGGCCGCACAGTCACCGTGCACGAGGCCCTCGCCGGGCACGTCTACACCGTCAGCTTCCTGGCGATCCAGACCTGGGACCCCACCCAGATGTACAACTACCTCACCAACGGCTGGGACGAGGACCCCACGCGCGTCAAGGAGAAGCCCTTCGACGTGCGCCACCAGGCCACATGGTCCCACGTGCGCACCCACCTGAGCGCCTGGCTCACGGAGCACCCCGAGGTGGATGTGGTCCGCTTCACCACCTTCTTCTACCACTTCACCCTCGTCTACGGCGCCGACGCCACCGAGCGCTTCGTCGACTGGTTCGGCTACTCCGCCTCGGTGAGCGTCCCCGCCCTGGAGGCCTTCGAGGAGGAGTACGGCTACCGCCTGACCGCGGAGGACTTCGTCGACGCCGGCTACTACAACTCCCCCTTCCGGGTTCCCACCCGCGCCTTCCGCGACTGGATCGACTTCCAGCAGCGCTTCGTCTGCTCCCGGGTGCGAGAGCTGACCGACGCCGTCCACGCCCGGGGCAAGGAGGCGATGATGTTCCTGGGCGACAACTGGATCGGCACCGAGCCCTACGGCGAGCACTTCGCCACCACCGGCCTCGACGCCGTCGTCGGCTCCGTCGGATCGGGGGCGACCTGCCGGATGATCGCCGACATCCCGCACGTGCGCTACACCGAGGGCCGGTTCCTGCCGTACTTCTTCCCCGACGTCTTCCACCCGGGCGGCGACCCCGTCACCGAGGCCAACCGCAGCTGGCTGGAGGCCCGGCGCGCCATCGTGCGCTCCCCCCTGGACCGGATCGGCTACGGCGGTTACCTGTCCCTGGCCGTCGAGCACCCCGACTTCATCGACCGCGTCGAGCAGATCGTCGCGGAGTTCCGCGCCATCCACGAGCGCTCCGCGGGCCTGCGTCCGCTGACCCCCGGCTTCAAGGTCGCGGTCATCAACTCCTGGGGCCGCCTGCGCTCCTGGATGACGCATATGGTCGCGCACGCCCTGTGGTACCGCCAGACCTACACCTACCTGGGGGTCCTCGAGGCGCTGTCGGGACTGCCGGTGGACGTGGAGTTCCTGTCCTTCGACGACGTGCGCGCCGGCCTGGCCCCGGAGGTGAAGGTCCTCATCTGCGCCGGCGCCGAGGGCACCGCCTTCTCCGGGGGCGAGCAGTGGGCCGATGCCGAGCTGGTGGCCCAGGTCAGCTCCTTCGTGGCCGCCGGCGGCGGTCTCATCGGGGTCGGGGCTCCCAGCGCCCACCCCGCCCACGGGGTCACCTTCCAACTCGCCGATGTCCTGGGAGTGGACCGGGAGATCGGCTGGGGCCTGAGCACGCGCCGTCGTGCGCCTGAGGTGGAGGAGCACTTCATCACCCGGGACCTGACCGGCGGCCTCGACGACGGCGAGGGCACCCCCGACATCGTCGTCACCAGTCCCGCCACCCGAGTGCTCGACGCCGCGGACGGCCAGGTCCGCCTCGCGGTCCACGAGCTGGGGAGGGGCCGGGCGGTCTACGCCACGGGACTGCCCTACAGCGCCCAGAACTCCCGGCTGCTGCACCGGGCCATCTTCTGGGCCGCGGGACGCCAGGAGGAGTTCTCCGCCTGGGCGGCCCTCGACCCCCGGGTGGAGGTGGCCGCCTACCCCGATGGCCGCACCACCCTCGTCATCAACAACTCCCTGGAGCCCGTCACCACGACGGTGCCGACGCCCCAGGGCCCCCGGACGGTCCGTCTGGAGGAAGGAGGGCACCAGTGGCTCACCGCTGCCTCGCAGTGAGCACCCCCGTTCCATATCCACGCTCCACTCACGGGCGCGCGCCCACAACACCAACAGCGCCGACAGCTCCCTGTCACCGCCCCGCCGCGCCCCCGCTCCTTCCGGCAGACGCCGGGCCTTTTCAATGACGAAGAAGGAAACTCCCATGAAGAAACACGCACTGGCCGCCTCGCTGCTCGCCTTCGCGATGCTCACCGCGGGCTGCTCGGCCACGACCGGCGCCTCCGGATCGGCCTCCTCCGGCGGCGTCATCCGCTACCTGCATCGCCTGCCCGACGGCGAGGGGATGACGAAGGTCAACGACATCGTGGCCCGCTGGAACGCCGCGCACCCCGACATGAAGGTCGAGGCCACCAAGTTCGACGGCAAGGCCGCGGACATGAACGTCAAGCTGGAGAACGACGTCAAGGCCGGAACCGGCCCCTGCCTGGCCCAGGTCGGCTACGCCGAGATCCCCAAGCTCTACACCTCCGGCCTGCTCACTGACGTCTCCGCCCAGGCCGAGAAGTACAAGGAGCACTTCTCCGAGGGGTCGATGTCGCTGATGACCGTGGGCAAGACCGTCGTCGGTCTGCCGCAGGACTCCGGCCCGCTGGTCTACTTCTACAACAAGGCAGCCTTCGACCAGCTCGGGCTGAAGGTGCCCACAACGAGCGCCGAGCTGGCCGAGGTCGCCAAGAAGGCGGCCGAGCAGGGCAAGTACGCCCTGGCCTTCGAGCCCGACGAGGCCCCCAACACCCTGGCGGGCCAGGCGGCCGCAGCCAATGCCCAGTGGTTCAGCGCTGAGAACGACAAGTGGAAGGTCAACGTCTCCAGCCCCGAGACCGCCAAGGTCTCCTCCTTCTGGCAGGGGGTCCTGGACTCCAAGACGGCCCTCGTGGCCAACCGCTGGGACGACTCCTTCGGCAAGGCGCTGGTCGACCAGCAGCTCATCGGCACCATCGGGGCCGCCTGGGAGGGCGCGCTCCTGGCCGACACCATGAAGGACTCCCCCAATGCCGGATCCTGGGCGGTCGCCCAGCTGCCCGCCTTCGGTGACAAGGCCATGTCCGGTCCCGACGGCGGCTCGGGCGTGGCCGTCCTCAAGGGCTGCTCCAACCCCGAGGGGGCCATGGCCTTCAACGACTGGTTCAACACCCAGGTCGACGACCTGGCCACCCAGGGACTGGTCCTGACCGCGAAGGCCCCGGTGAAGACCCCGCAGACCATCTCCACCTTCTTCGGAGGCCAGGACGTCTACGCCGAGTTCACCAAGGCCAACGCGGCCGTGAACTCCAAGTTCGGCTTCATGCCGACCTGGCCCTCCCTGGCCGACCCCATGACCAAGGCCGCCGAGGCGGCCGGGAAGGGGACCGGCAAGGTCGATGAGATCTTCCAGGCGGCCCAGAAGACCTCGGTCAGCTCCCTGAAGGACGCCAACCTGCCCGTCGCCGAGTAGGCGGACGAGCACGGCCCACCGGCAGACACGGGCAGCCACCGGCACCACGATCGAAGTGAGAGCATCATGAGCACGACGACAACGACCACGGGCACATCCGCCATCCGCACCACCTCACTGCGAAAGCGCAGGGAGGCCCGGGCGGGCATCGGGTTCGTGGCCCCCTTCCTGGCCATGTTCGCCGTCGTCTTCCTCATTCCGATCGTGGTGTCGGTCTACCGATCCTTCTTCCGCGACGTCGCCTCCGGCTCGGACCTCTACGGCGGCGGGGAGAAGGTGAGCACCTTCGTCGGCCTGGACAACTACGTCCAGGCGGCGGGGCAGCCCGCCTTCTGGAGGGGACTGGGCCGTGTCCTGCTGTTCGGCGTGGTCCAGGTCCCGGTCATGATCCTGGCGGCCCTCGCCCTGGCGCTGGTGCTCGACTCCCTCCTGGTCAGGCGGGTGACGATCTTCCGCCTGGGCTTCTTCCTGCCCTACGCGATCCCCGGGATCGTGGCCGCGATCATGTGGCTCTACATGTACAACCCCAGCTTCTCCCCCATCAATGAGCTGCTGGGACTGGTGGGCCTCAAGGTGGACTTCTTCGGTCGCAGCATCATCCTGTGGTCGATGGCCAACATCACGACGTGGACCTTCACCGGGTACAACATGCTCATCTTCCTGGCGGCGCTGCAGTCCGTGCCCCGTGAGCTCTACGAGGCCGCCCGTATCGACGGGGCCACCGGCTGGCAGATCGTCCGGCGCATCAAGATCCCCATGGTTCGTTCCGCCTCGCTGCTGGCGGTCCTGCTCTCCATCATCGGGACGGTGCAGCTGTTCAACGAGCCCACTGTCCTGTACAGCCAGAACCAGTGGATGGGGCTGGACTACACGCCGATGATGATGGCCTACAACTCGATGACCGGTGCGCTCTCTCCCTCCGGCTCGGGACCGGCCTCGGCGATCTCCGTCCTCATCGCCCTGGTGGCCGGCGCCCTGGCCGCCCTCTACGCCCTCGTGCAGAACAGGATCGACAAGTGAAGCCCACCGACACTCCTCGCTCGCTGCGCCCGTCGGTGCCCGCACGGGCCATGACCATCGCGGTCCTGGTCATCGTCCTGGCCTACATGCTCGGCCCGGTCTACTGGCTCATCGTCTCCTCCACCAAGTCCAACTCCGACCTGCTGACCACCTCCGGGTGGTGGTTCTCCGGACACAACAGCTTCTCCACCAACTACAGTGCGCTCATGAGCTGGACCCAGGGGCTCTTCTGGCGCTGGATCCTCAACTCCCTGCTCTACTCGACCGTCGCCGGGGTGCTGGGCACGCTCCTGTCGGTGGCCGCCGGCTACGGCCTGGCGAAGTTCGAGTTCGCGGGCCGGGGCGCCGTCCAGGTGGTCATCCTCTCCGGGCTGCTCATGCCCATCGCGCTGCTGACCATCCCGCTGTACCTGGTCCTCGACGCCGTTCACCTGACCAACACCGTCTGGTCGATCATCCTGCCGTGCTCGGTCAGCCCCTTCGGGGTCTTCCTGGGCCGCGTCTACGCCGACTCCTCGGTGCCCAACGAGATCATCGACTCTGCCCGCATCGACGGGGCCAGCGAGGTCCGCATCTTCTTCACCATCGTGCTGCGGCTGCTCGCACCGGCGATGGTGACCATCTTCCTGTTCATCTTCGTGGCCACCTGGAACAACTTCTTCCTGCCGCTGATGACCATCAACTCCGCCGAGCTCAAGCCCGTCACCCTGGGGCTCTACGGCATGTCGACCTACTTCAACCCCCAGTACGGGGCGCTCCTCCAGGGCGCTCTCCTGGGCGTCATCCCCCTGATCGTGCTGTTCCTGGGCCTGCAGCGCTTCTGGCAGTCCGGCCTGGCCGCCGGCGCCGTCAAGGGCTGAGTCCCTCCCGTCCCCAGAGACCTCCCTCCTCCACACCCATACCCACCTCGCCGCCCCGTCCCGGGCAACGGCGCCTCCGCAGAGGAACCCCCATGATCCACTTCGGCACCGGCGGCTGGAGAGCCGTGATCGGCGATGAGTTCACCCGCGCCAATGTCAGGCTCCTGACCCAAGGGCTGGCCCACCGCATCCTGAAGGAGGGCACGGCCGAGCAGGGCGTCGTCATCGGCTACGACCGACGCTTCCTGTCGGACACCGCCGCCTGGTGGGCCATTGAGGTGCTCGTCGGCAACGGCATCCGGGTCACCCTCATCGACCGCCCCTCCCCGACCCCCACCACCATGTGGACGGTGCGCCGCCTGGGGGCCGCCTATGGGATGGCCGTGACCGCCTCCCACAACCCGGCCCTGTACAACGGCATCAAGATCTTCCTGCCCGGCGGCCGCGACGCCGACCAGGCGGTCACCGACGAGCTCACCGCCTCCCTGCAGGGCCTGGCCGATGCGGACGTGCACAGTGTCGAGGCCCATGAGGCCCGCTCCAGCGAGCTCGTCACCGTTCAGCGCTCCATCAACTGGTACCTGGACGCCATCATCGACAAGCTCGACACCGAGACCATCCGCCACGCCCACATGCACATCGTGCTGGACCCGATGTTCGGGGTCTCCGAGACGAGCCTGCAGACGATCCTGCTGACCGCCCGCTGCCAGGTGGATGTCATCCACGACCGCCACGACCCGCTGTTCGGGGGCCGCATGCCCTCGCCCACTGAGGGGACCGTCACCACCCTGCGCAACGCCGTCGTCGAGTCCGGTGCGGACCTGGGCATCGCCACCGACGGGGACGCGGACCGCCTGGGCATCATCGACGACACCGGCGCCTACCTCACACCCAACCAGATCCTGGTCCTGCTCTACGACTACCTTCTGACCCGCAAGGGGTGGAGCGGTCCGGCCGTGCGCAACATGTCCACCACCCACCTGCTGGACCGGGTCGCGGCCGCCCACGGGCAGGTCTGCTACGAGGTGCCCGTCGGCTTCAAGTGGATCAGCGCCAAGATGGCCGAGACCGGGGCCGTCATCGGGGGCGAGTCCTCCGGGGGCCTGACCGTGCGCGGTCACATCCCCGGCAAGGACGGGGTCTACGCCGGCTCGCTGCTGGTGGAGGCGGTGGCGGCCTCGGGCAAGCGGCTCTCCGAGCTCTACGCCGACATCGTGGCCCGGTACGGTGAGCTCGTCATGGTGGAGAACGCCTACGGCTTCACCGCCGAGCGGCGTGCTGAGCTTGAAGAGCGCATCTTCGGCGCCCACGACCTGCCCGCCTTCACCCACGACGTCGAGCGCATCTCCTGGCAGGACGGCTGCAAGGTCTACTTCACCTGCGGCGGCTGGGTGACGATCCGCTTCTCGGGGACCGAGCCGCTCCTGCGGGTCTTCGCCGAGATGCCCACCGGTGACGAGGCCCGGGCCACCGCGGCCGCCGTCGCGAGCCACTACGGTCTGGATGCCTGAGACGGGCGGGAGGAAGGTACTCATGACAGACGCGATCACTGACACGACGGTGGGCGGCGCGGCGGAGCGCACCCGTGTCGCCGTCGTCCTGGCCCGGGGCCTGGGCACACGCATGCGGGCGAACAGCCCGGCCGGCTCCGGCCTGACCTCCCAGCAGGCCACGGCCGCGGCCAGCGGCTAAAA
>CAJZFF010000046.1 GCA_915069725.1 uncultured Actinomyces sp. | reverse complement strand
GGTCCGGTGGCCGGGCGCCCGCCTCAGCCCGCCGGGAACCGGTAGCGGTAGATCCTGCTTCCCCGCGCGTAGTAGAGACTGCCGTCGGCGCCGAGGGTCAGGGAGTTGACGTAGACCTTTCCTTGAGGCGTGGTGGCGAAGTCGGCGATGACGGTGCCCTCATCCTGCAGGGACGTGCTCAGGGCTCGCAGGCGCCCCGCCATGATCCCGTAGAGCACGCCGTCACGCTCTATTAGCTGACTGCGGTTGGCGTCGGCGTAGCCCTGCCTGGTCAGCGCCCGGCTGCGTCCGATCGTGAAGTCGGCCGGGTTCATGGCGAAGACGTGCATGCCGGTGGTCCCGTACACGGTGCCGTCGCTGCCCAGGGTCAGGGCCGTGATGGACCGCTGATCCTTGAACGGCGTCATCACGCGGGTCACCTTCCGCATCTTCAGGTCGAACTCGAAGAGCCTGGGCGCGCTCGCCTCCGTCTGGTCGGGGTTCATGCCGTTGCCGCTGGCACTGGTCCCCACGTACAGCTTGCCCTGGTGGTGGACGATCGACAGTGGCCGGCGGTCGCTCAACAAGCCCCTCAGCGACGGATCCGCATAGCTGATCGTGTCCAGCGGGTAGGTATCGATCTTGTTGCGCGCGGCGTCGTAGATGGACAGCGCCCCGGAGCCGGGCTTGTTCTTGGGCGAGGCACCGACGGCGAACTCATCGTTATTGATCGGCACGATGGCGTACGGCCGCGCCTGGCTGGCAGTGATCCTCACCGACTGGTGATTCTCCAGCATCGGCCCGGAGGCCCCCATCTCGTACCTGACCAGCTCGCCACTGGGGTAGATGCCCGTGACGAACCACTTGCTGCTGTGCCCAAAGCCCTCGACCTGACCCAGCGGCGCCTGGGGCAGGCTGTACTGCGTCTTGTCCACCTGCGCGTTGGGGGTGGTGCGAAGGAGCATCGGGGCGGTCATGTACCAGGAGGCGTAGAGGTCTCCGCCGGGGACTGCCGTCAGCGACTGGATGTCGCGAGGTGACCCCTGGATCGCGTTGCCTCCGTTCGCGTCCTTGGGGAGGCCCGTCGCGCTGCCGTCGGAGGCGTGGACAATGGCGATGCTGGCGTCGTCCTTGCCCGCTGAGATGAAGTGCTCGTGCGTCGCCCAGCTCGACTGACTCGGCCTGGCCGTGGAGGCCAGTCCTTGGGCCAGTGTCCGTGAGGTGTTGGTCCGTGGGTCGTACTCCTGGAGCGTCGGTGTGTTGTGGCTCTGAACGGTGTAGTAGACCTTCTCAGCCTCGCCGGGGCGAGTGACGACCTGGCTGGACCAGGTGTCCACCTCAAGCGCCTTGCCGTCCTTCATCTTCTGCGCCCCGGTGACCGGGTCCAGGACGCAGGTTCCCCCGCAGGCCGGCCGGACGCCGCCCGGGACATTCGTGCCGACGTACAGGTTGCCGGCCTTGACCTGCAGCCGTTCGAGGTGGGAGAGGCCGGCGGTGACGTGACTGGGCACCGCCAGCTTGGTGGCGGCGTTGGTGGAGGTGTTGATCCGGACGATGGAGGGGTTCTTCGTACCTGTCCCGGCGTAGAGGAACCCGTTGTCGTAAGCGAGGCTGCGCACGTCGCTCTCTCCTGCCTGAACTCCTCCCGGCAGCAGGTCGGTCCACTGGCCCCGTCCCTGGTTGGCGGAGGGGTCGTATCGCAGGATGTGGCCGCCGTGATTGCTCTGCGTGGCCACATAGACCCGGTCGTGCTCGTCGACGGCGACGTCCCAGAGGAACGTGCTGTAGGCGGCGACCTGTTCGTAGCCGGGCCGGGACGGATCGCTCAGATTCGTGGCTTTCTGTCCCTCGGGGGCGTCCGGATCGATCTCGAAGAGCTGTCCGCCGCCGCTGGCGAGCATGACGTGCCGGTTCGACAACGTGGCGAACTCCCAGGGCTGCACGTCGGTGTTCTCCGGGACGAGCCGCTCGCGCGACCTCAGCGTGCGGGTATTGAGGTCCACGACGTGCAGCAGGCCGCCGTTGCCGCCGGCCACGACGATGCCGACGGGGGTGCCGTCACTCAGGACGGTGGTTCCGATGCTCGGCACGCTGGGGTCGGGTGGCGGCGTAGTGGGCAGGGCCTCCTCCCGGCCTCCCGGGTCGAGGGCGACGGCGGGTGCGGTGATGGACAGGGACAGGGCAAGGGCGGTGGCGAGTGCGCCCCACAGGGTGAGGATGGTTGTCCTGGCTGACTGCTTCATCGCTGTTCTCGCCTTGTGTCGGAGGAAGGGGACTGTGCGTGCCGCCGTCCGACGGGCTGAGCCCGTCGGAGCGGATGGAACCGCCTGGCCATTGTTCACCGGGGGAGAGATGACGGGTGGCGAAACCAACCGTGAAGTTGATCGATAAATCACTGTGAGGATGCTGGTCGAGGTGCTCTGGTGGTCCTGAGCGTTCTCGTGGGTCGAGTCTGGCGCGCCGCCGGGCTCTGCGGATGAGAGGATGGCCTGGTGATGGAACAGATCATCAGGCGACCGCCCCCGGCAGTGCTGCTGGCGATGGCGGGCGCGGCGCAGGGCGCCATGGCTCGTGGTCGAACAGTGACGCCCGCGTCGGTGGCGGCGGCCACCGCCGTCGTCGGAGGCTCGCTGTGCCTGCTTGCCGGAAGTGCGGGTAACTTTCTTCGCCACCGCACCACGGTCGACCCAGTGAGGGTCGAGCGGGCCCAGCACCTCGTTGTGGACGGCCCCAACCGGCTGACGCGCAACCCCATGTACCTGGGCCTGACGGGAGTGCTGCTCTCGCACGCGATCGCGCGCAGGAGCCCGTCCGCGGTGATCCCTCTGATCGGTTTCGCCTGGCTCCTCGACCGCTACCAGATCCCGGCCGAGGAGGCGGCCCTGGAGGCGAGGTTCGGGCAGGACTACCTCGACTACCAGGAGGCTGTTCCCCGCTGGCTGGGCGTGCCGGGCGTGTCGACGCGGCCTCGCTCATGAGCCGACGACGCCCGGCGTCTGCGGTGGGGTGACGCGGCTCGCGCGGGCGGCCGGAATGATTCGTCGGCACCTATAGTTGAAAGCTGCATGAAAGCATTCGGGTTCCTCAGCTTCGGACACTACGGACACGGTCGCGGCCCTGGCGACCCCGACGCCGCTCAGGCGCTCAAGGACGCCGTCGAGATCGCGGTCGGCGCCGACGAGATCGGCGTCAACGGCGCCTACTGGCGCGTCCACCACTACGCCCGCCAGGCCGCGGCTCCCATCCCGCTGCTCTCCGCGGCCGGTGCCCGCACCAAGCGCATCGAGGTCGGCACCGGCGTCATCGACATGCGCTACGAGAACCCGCTCTACCTGGCCGAGGAGGTCGCTGCCCTCGACCTGCTCACCGACCAGCGCATTGCCATTGGCATCTCCCGCGGCTCGCCGGAGCAGGCCCTCCGCGGCTGGGAGACCTTCGGCTACACCGGCGGCGCCGACCCGCGCGGAGCTGACGTCGCCCACGCCCACACCGCCCAGTTCCTCGACGCCGTCCGGGGCGTCCCGCAGGCGGACCTCGACACCAGCAGCGGCATGACCCCCGGCGCGAGCTCCCGTCTGCGCATCGAGCCGCACGCCCCCGGCGTGGACCGCCGCCTGTGGTGGGGCGCCGGCTCGCGGGAGACCGCCGAGTGGACCGCCCGCCAGGGCCTGAACCTCATGAGCTCGACCCTCCTGACCGAGGCCACCGGCGAGGGCTTCTCCCACCTTCAGGCCGAGCAGATCCGCCGCTACCGCGAGGCGTGGAAGGAAGCCGGCCACGACTGGACCCCGCGCGTGAGCGTCTCGCGCTCCATCTTCCCGATCGTCTCCGAGGTCGACCGGAAGTTCTTCGCGCTGCGCGGCGAGGACTCCCACGACCAGATCGGCGTCATCGACGGCCTGCAGTCGACCTTCGGGCGCACCTACGCCGCCGAGCCCGACGTCCTCATCGAGCAGCTCGCCCGGGACGAGGCGCTCCATGCCGCCGATACCCTCATGCTCACCATTCCCAGCCAGCTCGGCGTCGACTTCAACCTCCACATCCTGCAGGCCTTCGCAGAGCATGTCGCCCCGGCACTGGGTTGGCAGCCCAACACCGCCGGACCGGTGACGGGCTACTCCCTGGAGGCGTAGACCTCCGGCAGCGGTCACCGTCCCGTCTGGTCGCGATACGGTTCCGTCATGGAGGGCGCAGACGATCAGGCCCCGGTGGTCGCCTGGATGGAGCACCATCAGGTGGTCCTGTACCTGGGTGCGCTCGTGGCCGGCGCCGTCCTGGGGCTGGCGGCTCCCGCAGCCAGCAGCCTTCTGGAGGCGGCTGTCTCCCCGGTGCTGGTCGCGCTGCTGTACACGACCTTTCTCGGTGTCCCCTTCCATCGCCTGCGGGCCGCCTTCGCCGATGCCCGGTTCATGGCGGCGCTTGTGGCGGTCAACTTCCTCGTGGTGCCGGCGGTGGTCCTGCCTCTGTCCCGACTGGTCGCCGATGAGTCGGGGCTCCTGGTCGGCACCCTCCTGGTGCTCCTGGCGCCCTGCGTCGACTACGTCATGGTCTTCACCCGTCTGGCCGGCGGCGCATGGTCGCGTATCCTGGCGGCTTCTCCGGCTCTCATGCTCATCCAGGCCCTCGTTCTGCCACTGTGGCTGGCCTTCGCCCCCGGCTCACCTGGGGCTCAGGGCGGTGGTATCAGCTGGCAACCCTTCGCGCAGGCCTTCGTCCTCATGATCGCACTGCCCATGGGGCTATCGATCCTCACGCGGCGCGCTTCATCCCGGTTCCGGCCCGCCACCCGGCTCGCTTCAGCGACGACGGCGCTCATGGTTCCGCTCATGATGGCGACCCTGGCGCTCGTCGTCGCATCCCAGGTTCCCCATGTCGCCTCCCGGCCCGACGTCGTCGCCCGGGTTGTTCCCCTCTTCGTGGCTTTCGCTCTGGTGATGCCGGCTGTGGGAGATGTCGCCGGGCGCATGGCTCACCAGGGACGCCAGGAGCGCCTGGCTCTCGCCTTCTCCGGGACCACCCGTAACTCGTTGGTGGTTCTGCCGTTGGCTCTCGCGCTGCCCGATTCCATGGGGATGGCGCCGATTGTGGTGGTGGCTCAGACGTTGGTGGAGCTCGTCGTCATGGCAATCGGTGTCCGTCTGCTTCCCCGCCTTATTCGATAGGGGAGTGTGGGGAAGAAACCGATGCAATGATGATGCATTGATGTCAATGATGCAGAAGAACGACGTGGCCTGTGGGTCTCGGACTGCTCCGAGCCCCACAGGCCCCTGTCGTTGAGGGTGGCATCGCCCCTGGATCCCATATTCCAGAGGAGAATCAACCCTCCTTCGCCAGAGCGGCTCGCGCCGAGCTCCCTATCAACTCGGGCGGCCTCGAAATCCGATCGGTCATTGGGCTCCCCAACCCTCGCGACCAGTTCCGTCCGGCGGCGGTCACTATGTAACCCACTGCTCCTGAGGGAGCACTTCAATGTACCTGAGAATATTCTGGGAATCTAGTTGCGGAATTTGTTTCGTTTTTCCGAGGCTGGAGAAACTCTATTCTCAAGAGGGAAAATAATGTTAATTTCTGACGCATTTTAAACATATAGGCAATCCTTTTGTGTTGATTCCCCTCGGGTGTTGTCCCCGAAGTGCCATGTATTGTTCAGCCGTCCAACCGTTAATCAACGGGCGGAAGGTGGTGGTTGTCCGGCTCAGGGCGCCGGATGCCGCCAGCCCCCGATCTCTCCAAGGAGCAGTTGCCTATGCCGCAGGTCACCGGAGCCGTTCATGAGGTGGGTGTTGACCAGCTCTTCTTCTCCACCACAGACGCGCGTGGTGTCATCCGCCACTCGAACAACGTCTTCATCGAGCTCTCGCGCTACCGGCGTGATGAGCTCTCCGGCGCCCCGCACAACATCATTCGCCACCCGGAGATGCCCGGTGGTGCCTTCAAGGCCATGTGGGACACCCTCAAGGCCGGCAGCCCCTTCGCCGCCTACGTGCGCAACCTCGCCGCCGACGGCAGCGAGTACGACGTCTTCGCCACCGTCACCCCGCTGTCCGACGGCGGCTACCTCTCGGTGCGCACCCGACCGGTGTGCTCCGACCTGTTCGACACCGCCTGTGCCATCTACCGCGACGCCCGCGCCACAGAGGACCAGGCCATCGATGGCGGGGCCAACCGCCGGGCGGCGGCCGAGGAGGGGCTGGGCCGCATCGCCGAGATGCTGGCCGGAGCGGGCCTGTCCTCCTACGAGGAGTTCCAGAACACGGCCCTGCCGGCGGAGGTGGCGCGTCGTGAGGAGCTCTCCGACGGCATCCCGGTGCGCCCCGACGCCACCGGGGACCTGCGCGTCATGCTCGACTCGGTCACCAGGATCGCCGCCGGGCTCGACTCGTGGATGTCCGGTCAGCAGCAGCTCGCCGAGCTCTCCGCCTCACTCAAGGCCGCGGGGAAGGGACTGACCCGGACCCTGGAGGACCCTCGCCTGAGTGTCGAGCACATCGCCGCCCTGGACCGCTCCGACCCCAGGGTCAAGCCCCTGGCCGACCTGCTGGACCTGTGGACCCAGATGCAGGTTCTGGTCAGCCCCCTCGTGGCGAGGCTCGTCGACACCCTGGCCCAGCTCGACACCAACGGCGCCCGCACCCGCTTCCGCATCGCCCTGGCCCGTCTGCACACCACCATCACCTCCCTGTTCACCGTCGAGCTCATCGACGGCGTCGGAGACCCGCAGTACTCGGCGCAGGCCATCCCCGACCTCATCGAGTCGTTGCGTGAGGGCATCGCCGAGATGGAGCGTCAGGCTCAGGCCCACTGCGCCCTCGCAGCCCAGGCGGTCGCCTACATCGGCGAGGCCAGCCGCATGATGACGATCCCGAACCAGCTCCTCATGCTGTGGACCGGTTCGGCCGCGTCGAGCGACCCGGAGCTGCCCGCCACGGCCGCAGAGCTCTCCAGTGCCGCCTCCGGCGTGGTCGAGTCCGTGGGGCGTCGCCTGGCCGAGCTCGACGACCTCGCCGCCCGCTGCCAAGCCACTCAGGTCGCCGACAACTTCGCGGAGCTGGGGGAGGCCCTGGACTCCTTCACGACGGCGGCCGGAGCTGTCGCCCCGAACTGAAAGGGCTCGCCCCGCCCGACCGGGCTCAGTAGGAGTCGGTCTCGGAGCGCGGGGCGTCCTGAGCCGTTGCCTCAGTGGGTGCTGCCCCCGGGTAGTTCCCGTGCTGGCCCTGCACGGGGCTCGTCGGTGAGACGTACCCGTAGGGGCCGGGTTGCTGCGGCCCGGTGGAACCGGCCGCGCTCGGGGGCGCTGAGAAGGCGCCCTGTCCGACAGACGCGGCTCCCACCGGAACGGGCACGGGAACGGGGGAGGCCCAGCGCAGCTCATCGCGAGGGACCTCGTAGACCACACCGGGATAGCGACCGAACTGCTCCTCGCTGGGCACGGCCGAGGAGGTGGAGTCCAGCACGGAGCGCATCTGCTCCGGCGTCGGCCAGGAACCGGAGCGCTGGTATCCGGTGGGAGCCGAGGGCGGGAACCAGGCGGTCGACTCCGGCGGGCGGACCATGATCCGCCCGGGGCGGCTGCGGTCGCGCAGGGCGTGGGCGCGCCAGGTGATGACCGGGTGCGTGGACCGCCAGACGCTCATGTGGAGCCACAGTCCCTTCTCCCGCGTGGCGCGATCCGCCAGGGCGTGGGTGTTGACCTCGGCACCCAGGTACTTGCCGCCGGAGAGCACCCCCACGACCCCGGGCACACCCGCAGGCGCGTAGGAGTAGCCGTGGTTGTCCGCCGTGTACTCCTGGGCCCGAACCAGCGCTTTGCCCAGAAGCGGGACGTTGAGGCCGAGGGTGACGAACAGCAGGCGCAGCATGGAGATGTGACCCGCGGCGAGGTGCCCGACCTCGTGCCCGATCACGAAGCGCAGCGCCTCGGGATCGCGGGCCCGGCCACCGATCTCGAACATGTCGGAGTGGACGACCACGAAACGCCGGTAGCCGTGACCGGCCGCGAAGGCGTTGATCTGACCGTTGCCCATGATCACGTAGGCATCGGGGACCCGGCGCAGGCCGAACTGCTGGGCCGCCTCGACAACCATCCGATAGCCCTCCGGGAACTGGGTGGGACTCATCTGGACCGCGGTCGCGCGGAGCTTGGCGTACAGCATCGCGCGCCCCACCCACAGGATGATCGGGATGAGGGGCACCAGCAGGAGGAACTGCGCGCCGCGGCCCTCCTCACTGAGGAAGAAGTCGCGAACCTGAGCCCCCAGGCCGGTCGGTTCAGGCACGGCGACCAGCCAGATCACCAGGGCGATCCACGACAGGTAGGCCAGCGCAGTCGCCATGCTGGTCGCGACCAGGAGCGGGATCTCGGCGGGGTGACGCAGCGTGCGGATTCCCCTGAAGCCGTGAACAGTCGCGCCGTTGAACATCCGGGGGCGGGAGGGCGGCACAGCCGGCGGCGTCGAGCCGAGGGAACCGGGGACGGTGGATGGAACATGTGGTGGCATGACGGCAACCTAAACGACTCGCCGCTGGATTCATCTCCTGCCCCAGGAGGATCTTCGCCTGTGGCGTATCAGCCGTCTGGCGGGAAAAGGTGGCGCTCAATCGTGCCTTTGAACGTCCCCCTCGAACGTCCCTGCGGCACCAGCTGTCCCGCAGGGGTCGGGAGCTGGCGGAATCCGACGCCGCCGATCGCGACCCCGTAGGCTCCTGTCCGTGCCGCACTCCGCCTCGCCGTCCTCGCCGTTCTCGTCGTCGCAGCCCCTGCCCTCCTTGTCCGGGAACCCGGACCACGCCGTGCCCTGGGGCATGCAGATCGCCGTGCGCTACGACAAGGTCCACCCGCCCCGGCGGATCGACGTCGCCGAGGCCGCCGCCCGCGCCGTCGTCTCCCTCCTGGCCTCGCCCGCCTCCGCCCCCGGCGGACCGTGGAACCCGGCCGTCGACCACTGGCGCGACGGGCGCATCCGCAAGCTCGTGCGCCGAGCCCGGGGCAAGCGCTGGGAGGAGGTCCAGGACATCGACGGCGTCACCGTCACCCAGGACGGCCCGGTGGGCTGGGGGCGGGCGGCGGCGCGGGCCTTCGTGCCCGGACCGGTGCGCCCCCTGCCCGGGGCCCTGGCCAAGACCCAGGTGGAGGGCACCCACTTCCCGGCCGGTGACGAGCTGCCCCCACCGCCCGCCGAGATCACCGCGCGCATCGCCAAGGACCCCGCTGCGGTCGAGGAGATCGCGCTCACGGCGGCGTCGGCATCCATCGGGGCTCTCGTGACGATCGAGGTCACGCCTCTGCATGAGATGACCTCGGGCAAGCTGGCCGCCCAGTGCGCCCACGCCGCCCAGCTGGCCTGGGAGAGCAGCGCCATGCCGTCCTCCTTGAGGCGGGCCTGGGCCGACGACGGCTACCGGGTACGCGTCATCGTGCCCAGCCGGGAGCAGTGGGAGACCGTCACGCGGCCCGTCAGCGTCACCGATGC
>CAJZFF010000045.1 GCA_915069725.1 uncultured Actinomyces sp. | reverse complement strand
GCCCTTTCCGGCTGCGCGGTCGTAGACGATGCTGGTGGTGCCCTCGGAGAAGGGCTTCAGCTTGGTCGACTCCGATACGGTAGCCATGGAGACCCAGCCCTCAACATGCGTGGATCCGGAGTCCTCGGAGTCGAACACCTCAAGACCGTCATCCTTCAGGTCGTCGGCCAGCAGCGCCCCGTACTCATCCGCCTTGTGCCTGGATTCCGTTTTGTCCTGGAGCGAGGTGGAGTCCACGATCGTGCTGCTGAAAGCAATATCTCCACTGAAGTCGAGCGTGCAGTGAAGCAGGTAAACCGTGTCTGAATCACGGCTTGCCTTGTACTTCGGTGCGGCGTAATCCTCGATCACCTTGTCGCAGGTCTGGGTAAGACCGATCTCCTCGTCCTTGAAGGTCACCGGCTTGATCTCCTGAATCTCGGAGCCGGACTTAGTGGTCTCACCACTCTTGCTCTTGGTGTCCTTGGCACCCTTGCCGTCCTTGTCGTCCTTGGAGTCCTCGGACGGGGATGCATCCGAGTCGCCTGAGTCCGGCTCGGCGGAGCTGGTCGCAGAGCCGCTACCGGGGGAGGGCTGAGCGATGTCCTGCTCATCGCAGGCGGACAGTCCGGCGGCCATGGCGAGGGCGGCGATGGCGGAGAGAACCTTGACGGTGGAGCGCATGGGAGTTCCTTTCTGGCGCGCTGCGAACACCGAAATTGTGTGCCACGCGCGCGCTCCCCCACCATGGGGAGACCACCCGGGGAAGTGCTCCCCACCTCCGCCCGGATGCGCTCAGAAGTCCCAGTCCTCGTCCTGGGTGGCCTCGGCCGTGCCCATGACGTAGGAGGAACCCGAGCCGGAGAAGAAGTCGTGGTTCTCGTCGGCGTTGGGGGACAGTGAGGCGAGGATCGCCGGGTTGACGTCGACGGCGTCGGCCGGGAACAGCGCCTCGTAACCCAGGTTCATGAGGGCCTTGTTGGCGTTGTAGCGCAGGAACTTCTTGACGTCCTCGGTCAGGCCGAGCTCGTCGTAGAGGTCCTCGGTGTACTGCTCCTCGTTGTCGTAGAGCTCCATGAGCAGCTCGAAGGTGTAGTCCTTGAGCTCGGCCTGGCGCTCGGGCGAGGACTCGCGCACGGCGAGCTGGTACTTGTAACCGATGTAGTAGCCGTGGACGGCCTCGTCACGGATGATGAGGCGGATGAGGTCGGCGGTGTTGGTCAGCTTGGCGTGGCTGGACCAGTACATGGGGGCGTAGAAGCCGGAGTAGAAGAGGAAGGACTCCAGCATGGTGGAGGCGACCTTGCGCTTCTCGGGGTCGTCACCGCGGTAGTAGTCCAGGATGATGCGGGCCTTGCGCTGGAGGTTCGCGTTCTCCTCGCTCCAGCGGAAGGCCTCGTCGATCTCCGCCGTCGAGATGAGGGTGGAGAAGATCGAGGAGTAGGAGCGGGCGTGGACCGACTCCATGAAGGCGATGTTGGTGAGCACCGCCTCCTCGTGGGGGGTGCGGGCGTCCGGGATGAGGGAGACCGCGCCGACCGTGCCCTGGATCGTGTCCAGGAGGGTCAGGCCGGTGAAGACGCGGGTGGTCATGTTCTTCTCGGCCTCGTTGAGGGTGGCCCAGGACTGCACGTCGTTGGACAGCGGCACCTTCTCGGGCAGCCAGAAGTTGCCGGTGAGGCGGTCCCAGACCTCGAGGTCCTTGTCGTCGGTCAGGCGGTTCCAGTTGATGGCCTGGACGCGGTCGACCAGCTTGATGGGCTCGTGCATCAGTTCCTCCCGAGGTTTGGGTGATCCGGCCTCATGCTACCGATGAGACCGCCGGGCGGCAGTGACGCCCGCCCGAAGAGGGCTGTGGTGCCCGCCGCGCCGGGGCCATCAAGATTCAAACCACTTGTATGATACGATGGCGACATCAGACTGCACCACAAAAGGAGAGCATTTTGACCGACCAGAGCGTAGTCGTCATTACCTTCACCGAGTCCTCCAAGGCGTACGAAGTTCTCAGTGACCTCCGCCAAGCCTCCGCGGAAGGGAGGATCGACGTCGTCTCAGCACTCATCGCGGAACGCGAGGAGGACGGACACCTGCACCTGGCGGAGGGATCGGACGCGACGATCGGCGAGGGCACGGCAACTGGGGGCCTCATCGGCCTGATTGTCGGTCTGCTCGGCGGCCCACTCGGCATGCTCCTGGGATGGGGTGCAGGTTCCGTTATCGGAAGCCT
Organism: uncultured Actinomyces sp.; assembly: GCA_915069725.1. Lineage (GTDB taxonomy): Bacteria > Actinomycetota > Actinomycetes > Actinomycetales > Actinomycetaceae > Actinomyces. The sequence continues at coordinate 7,252 of CAJZFF010000045.1, read as the reverse complement.
GAGCGACATCGACCATGCTGACAAGCGTGAGACCGTCCTCGGCGACCTCAGCGCCCGCGTCGCTCCCGGAACAACGGCCATCCTCGCCCAGGTATCTGAGGTGACGCCCGAGGTGCTTGACAACATCTCAACGAAGTTGGGTGGAACTGTGGCCCGCCGCCCCGTCTCCGAGGTGCTGGCCGAACTCGAGGCCGCCGAAGCAGCTGCAGAAGCAGCGGATCGCGAGGCACGCCGTACCATTCGCGACAAACGCCGCGAAGAGCGCAAAGAAGCATGGGACAAGCGAGTCGCTGATCTCAAGGAGCACTTCAAGCGCTGAGCACAACACTTTAAAGCGGGCTGCACGCATCGATGTCTCGATGCGTGCAGCCCGTCGTCATTGGCACTGGTGGGGAGAACGGTCGGCACGCCCCAAGGATGCAAGCCCTCTCGCAGATACCTTACGACGAAGCGTCCGGCTGCTGGGCGGCGACAAGGATGGGCGCGCCCTTCTCGGGCGGGTCACCCTGGCCGACCACAGCGCCGGACTTCATGTCAAAGGCGACGACCTTGGGTTGGACCTTGCTTTCCACCGAGGTGCTCAGCTCCACCCGCTGGAGCACCTGATTGCCGAGGACTGTGGCAAGAACCGCGGCATCTGGCTGAACATCCTCATCCTGCCAGTCCTTCGCCCATTTCTTGAATACGAGACGGACCTGGTGGCTGCCCTTGTCTTCCGCCTCCAGGCTCAGGACCGCTCCGTACCGCTTGTCGGAGGGAATGGATTCCAGTGCACGCTTGATCGGCACAGAGGTGAGGTCCTTACCCTTGGCGTGGGAGATGAAGCAGTGAGACCGTCCAATCAAGATGCTCTGCTCGACCCTCAGGGAGCCGAGGCGCAGCACTGGGGAGGTGGGCGGCAGGATGAAATGATCCGGGAGAGTCTCAGCAGTCCGGTACCCGAAGGACACTCTCTCCTCCTCGATCTGGACTCGCTCCATGCCGGGAGACACCGCCTCCACCGTGGCAGAGGCGGCCTTGTCAACATCCTTCATCGGCAGGTAGCAGAACACGGAGGTCTTCCCCTTGACCCAGGTGACGACCATCCTCGCCTCGCCGTCCCCGGTCAGGCGCAGCACCTCGGCGTAGGCGTCCCGGACAACTGTCGCCACCGACTCCGCGGATGGATCGTCCTTGAGCCGCACATCCACGATCCAACGATCCGGCTCTACGAATTCCGGGTGCACCTCCACCCGCGCGGATGCCACGGCGTCGAGCCCGGAGAGGTACTGCTGCACCTTCCGCTTCCGTCTCTTGCGCGCCATGGCCATAGGCGAGCACCCGACCACTGCGAGAGCAAGAGATGCGGTCGCTACGGCCAGGACCTGACGACGTCGCACACTCATCAGACGTCACTCCGTTGCATCGAGAACACCTGCCGCACTCTCCTGTCACAGGGAACCATCAGATTCATGCTCCCGTTACGACGAATCGGAGGCAGACTTCTGTGCTGCTGCAAGTATCTTCGCGCCCTCTTCCGGTGGGTCTCCGGCATCGAAAGCACCCGCTTTCATGTGGAAGAACACGCCTTCTCGACTGGCAGCACTCGTGTTCCATGCGGTCGTGAGGCCAAGCTCTTGAAGCAGCTGATTTCCTGAGACGACATTGAGAACTTTCGCTGCTGCGGCGACGTCAAGCCCGTCAGACTCTTTTCCAAAAGCAGCAACGTCTAGCGATATGCTTCCACTCACGATATTGTCATCTGTGAGCTCAACGACAGCTCCTTCCCGATATTTGGAGTCGATAGCCTCCACAACCTTTCGGAGAGGAATGGGACTGAGGTCAACGGTATCGGAAACTGCCCGAATAGTCATACCATCAAGCTCAAAGCTGTCACTCACACCCACTCCAGATCGTGGCGTCACAATAAGGTCAGCCGGAAACTCCTTCACCACTCCTCGACTTACCGAGATACGACCACGACCAGCACTCATGGTGCCTCGACCGGGCTTCGCCAGCTCTCTCAGATAATCGAGTTCTGCCCCATTCGGCTCATTCGCTGAGATCGGCCACGACACAGAGGCCCCGTTCTGCACCCATGATGCCGACACACTGGCAAAGTCATCCTCCACCACCTGCACAACCCGATCATAACCGCCTTTAAGGACGGCAAGAGTCTCTTCTCGCCCAGGATTTTTGTTAAGGAGGATCAGGACGGACCAGGAGTCACCTGCGGTGAAGTTGGAATCCAGCTCCACATTTACTGATTTGACGGCATGGAAGCTCTTCAAGGACTTTTCGATTTGATGCCGAGCCTGGATATTCTCCGGAGCCAGCGACCCGCAGCCCGACATTACCGGCAGCACCAAGGCGCCGGCACCGACCAGAATCGTGCGCCTCGGGAGGGCTTTTCCTACCGCCATCCCCGTCACAACCGGACCGACTCACCCGAACGCGCCAGGAAGAGCGCGATGAACAGGAACCGGATGACGCTGCGTCGACGATGAGCCATGGCGCCACCGTAGGGCCTCAGCCCCAGCGCACGGGATGGGGATTGTTCCCCTGTCCGTCCTGTGCGGCTGCTAGGGCGCAGGAAGCCCCGAGCCCACCTGAGTGCGGAACTCAGGTGGGCCCGGGGATCTATCCCTGTGAGAGGTGGGGACTGGGGGCCGACGTCAGGCGCGGCGGCGGCTCACCAGCAGAGCCCCTCCCATCACAGCGACCACGGCGATGCCCAGAGGCAGACCGATCCTGACACCGGTGCTGGCCAGCGGACCGCCCGCCGAACCGCTCGGCGCCCCATCGGCCGGGGCCGGCGCCGCCGGACTGGTGGGCGTGACCTGCTGATCCGCACCGGACGGCAAGTCACTGGCCGTGGCGGAACTGCTCGCGCTGGGCGTGGCGTCCGGGTCCGCATACGCATCAGCGTTCGGGTCCTCGTTCACGTCAGAGCCGGCACTGGCGCTCGGCGTAGCAGTCTCCTCCGCGGTCGGCTCCGTAGTCGCCTCGGCGCTCGGCGTAGCGGTCGCGTCAGCACTGGGCTTGGCGTTCGGGTCGGCCTTCGCGTCAGCGGCCGGCTTGTCAGCCGGGTCCGCACTCGGCGCAGCACTCGGCTCAGCGGAAGGCTCCGCAGTCGCGTCAGCGCTCGGCGTCGGCGTCGGCACGGCGAGCGAGGTGTACATACCGGCGAACTTCAGGTCGAGCATCTTCTCGCCAATAGTCACCTTCTGAGACGCAGGGGCCTTGAGGGAGTACCCGTCGACCTGAGCCTTGTTCACGTCCTGCTCAATGGTGCACTCCGTGCCCACGGGCAGCTCCGGACCGTTGACCGCCGTGCCATCGGCCTTGACCTTGAGGTCGCCCTTCTGCCCGTTGTCGCAGGTGTAGGTAAAGGTGAACTCCTTGTCGCCCACGGGAGCACCCGTGGCGGTGTTGGTCACCGAGAACGAGCCCTTGGCCTTCGTGTAGGTGTTGGTCATCTTCACCTCAGCCGTCTGATCCTTCGTGATGGCGACGGTCTGCGGCTCCGGGGCGGTCAGCGTGTACCCCGTCCGGAAGGCGGAATCGGTGACCTCGGTGACGGTGCAGGTCGAGCCCGCCTGGACCTCCTCGGAGTGCTCCGAGGTCTTCCCGCCCTTCACCATCAGGAAGCCCGTGGTGTTGTCAGTGCAGCTGTAGGTGAACAGGAAGGTGGAGTTACTGAAGTCGCCGTCGCCGGCCAGGGCCTTCGTGATCGTGAAGTCACCGTGATCCACGGGCACGGCGTCGGCGGAGTTGCTCAGCGTCACGGTCTCGAGCATCTGCTCCTCAACGGTCGCGGTGTTGGTGCTCTGGCCGTTCACCATGAAGGCCGGCTTGCCCCAGACGACACCTTCGGGAGTGGCCGAGGCGTTCGTCGGGTCCTCGTTGAACGTGAGGACCGTTCCGGTGGGGAAGATTTCCTTGAACACGGTCTTCGCACCGATGTTGAGGGTCATTTCCAGGTCGCCGCCAGTACGGTCCTGGTTGAGGGTACCCGGGGCTTTCCAACCCGGGTAGGCGCTTGCCTTCGCGTCACCGGGCAGGTCGTAGTTGACACTGACCTTGAAGGTGGTGTCCGCCGGCACCTTGCCGGTCTCGGTCCCGGTGAGGAGCTTGGTGATCTCGAATCCACCGAAGCCGGGCTTCATCTCAACGTTAATGGAGAAGGATGAGGCGTAGTGCACCGCGTAGGAGCCCCGCAGGCTGGTTCCCAGCGCGGTGGCGTCGTTCTTGTACCGCACACCCGCCTGAACCTTGCCGTTGTCGGTGTCGGGGGTCGACTCGTAGCGGACGATGTAGTTGCTGCGCGGCGCGAAGGGACCGGTCACCTTGACGAAGGCGACATCGCCATTGAAGGTGACATCGAGGTCGAAGTCTCCCGCGTTGGTGTTCTGGTCGGCGCCGGAGGCGTCCGTGAGCTGGCCGGAGCTGGCACTCTTGCTCTCGGAGGTGCCGGTCTCCAGCCTCCACCTGCTCTTGTCGGCGACGTACTTCTGCCCGGGGCCGAGCTCATCGGTGAACATGATGGTCGAGCGGGTCTTGCCGTCCACGGTCAGCGACTGACCGTTCTCCTCGAGAGCCGCCTTGATCTGGTCAGGACCGAAGATCAGCTGCCAGGCAATCTTGTCGGAGTCAGCGGTCAGGTCGCTGGCCCACTTGGTGACCTTCTCCGGCTTGTAGGGACCTTCGACGTACGCGCCGATCTTGCCGCCGGGAACGGCCACGGGAGTGTCCACGCCGTTGGCCTTGATCGACAGGTTGGGCAGATCCGAGGCCCCGTTGGCCACCACCAGTGACGTCCCGTTACCCCGCAGGTCCTTGAAGCCCTGGGCGACGATCTTGTCGAGCTCACTGTTGAAGGTGCAGGTGATCTTACGCTCGGCCACCGAGCACTCACCCACCTGCGTGCTGACGCCATCGTGGTTGAGCATCATCGGCTCAGTGATCTTGTCCTTGCTGCGGACCTGCTCGGGCAGTGCGATCTCGAAGGAGTCCCCGCCCTTGGCCTGGGCCTTGCTGGCATCCCAGCTGAACTTCAGCTTGAGGTAGTCACCGCTCTGAACCGCGGTCTTGGTCGGGTCCTCCTCGCCGGTGGCGTTGGAGGGGGTCAGTGACAGGTCGGAGATGGTGATCTTCGGGTTGATGGCGGCTCGGGCCTGCATGGGCAGGACCGTCAGCATCGCAGCGACCATCACCACGAGCAGGAGGAGAGCACCTGTGACACGCGCAGGCGCTCTGAGCGCTCTGGGGGGAGGGATCTTTGACACGGCAAACCTTTCGGGAGAAGTCCGGCACTCAATTGATGCGGTGACGAACTTAAGTTCTATATTTACTGGTATCAATGGCGAAAATCTCAGGCTAGGGTTACGAATCAGCAGCCGTTTCGCCTCGGAATGATGACGATGATGACGACTTCATCGCTAATCAAACGGGTGGGCGGAATGGAATATTAACGGTGAGCACCCCGGCCCGTTCCGTCGCCGGCCTTGAGACTGCGGCCAACAACCAATCATCGGCGGTGTCGCCCGCAATTCCGCCGTCCAGCCGGCCACCGCTCCGCTCCGCGCGTCACGACGGACGCAGATGCCGCACCTGTCCCTCAGGCACTTAGTTGACTGAGATAATAGATTCATGAGTCCCTCGGTTCGGGTGGGCGAGATCCCCACCCTGGTCAGCAACCTCGTCGACCAGCTCACGCAGCGGTTGACAGCCGACGACGCGCCTGAGCGCCTCGTCGTCGGGCTCGTGGGGGCTCCTGGTTCGGGAAAATCAACGATCGCCGAGCAGCTGAAGACCGACCTGAAGGCGGCGGGCGTCTTCGCCGGACTGGTCGCCATGGACGGCTTCCACCTGTCCAACGCCGTCCTGGACGAGCTGGGGCGCCGCAACCGCAAGGGGGCACCTGACACCTTCGACGTCGAGGGATATCTGGCAACCCTGGACCGGGTGCGGGCCGACGGCGCCCCACAAGTCTTCGCCCCGGCCTACCGGCGTGATCTGCACGAGTCCGTGGCGGCCGGGAGCATCGTCAGCGGCACCGGCGTCGTCGTGACCGAGGGCAACTACCTCGCGCTCGAGACGCGAGGGTGGGGTGCGGCGCGCGAGCGGATCGACCTACTCATCCACATTGACGTGCCCGAGGAGGTGCTCGTGCTGCGGCTCATCAACCGCCACGAGGAATTCGGTAAGAACCCGCTGGCGGCCGGCCACTGGGTGCGCACCGTGGATCTACCCAATGCTCGCCTCATCGCCACGAGCGTCCACCGCTGCGATGAGGTGTGGCGTGAGCCCGAGGATGAACCCGAGTCCGGCGTCGTCGACGACGACACCGCCGACGACCTCGAGTAGAGCCCCGGCCTGCGCCGACCCCAAAGAGCCCGCGAGGCCACAGACACGGATCACGGTCAGCGGCCCGTTCCGAGCCCTCAGCACTCGACGCTCAGGTGCGTCCGCACGATGGACTGAGACGGCGACGTTCCACTCCTCGGACTATCGTCCCCGCACGTATCCCCGCTGACGCTCCATCGATGATCCGAGGCATCCCATGACACCCCCTCCTGATACAGGCGCTGACACCGACGCGGCCTCCGAGAGGAGGCAGGACCGCAGCGCCCGCATCGCGGTGACGGTCTTCCCGCTCATCATGTTCGGCGCCTTCCTCGCCGCCTTCTTCTCGCCCTCCACCTTCGTGCCATTGGCCGGTTACATGACGCCGTTGCTGGCCGTCACGATGCTGGGGATGGGGATGACCCTGTCCATCCCGGACTTCACGATGATCGCCCGCCACCCGAAGCCGGTCATTCTGGGCGTCCTCAGCCAGTACGCGGTCATGCCGCTGGTGGGCTGGAGCGTGGCGAACCTGCTTCCGCTGTCCCCCGAGCTCAAGGTGGGCATCATTCTCATCGGCTGCGTGCCCGGTGGGACGACGTCGAACGTGGTCAGCTACCTGGCCAAGGGCAACACGGCGCTTTCGGTGTCGATGACCGCCTTCTCGACGATGCTGGCTCCCATCGTCACCCCGCTGCTGACCCTGTGGCTGGCCGGCACCTACATGCGGGTACCGGCCGGGTCGATGGCGCTGTCGATCGTGCAGATCGTGCTGCTGCCGGTGGGCGCAGGCCTGGCCTGCAACGTCTTCTTCCACCGGCAGGTGGCCCGGATCCAGCCGGCGATGCCGTGGGTCTCGGTTCTCGGCATCTGCTACGTGGTTCTCGCCGTCGTCTCCACGTCGGCCGCGACGATCCTCTCCGCC
>CAJZFF010000044.1 GCA_915069725.1 uncultured Actinomyces sp. | reverse complement strand
CGCATGAGTGCACTGGAAGTCCTCCAGCAGCTGCTGGTAGGCCGCAGCCTCCTCCAGGGGATTGAGCTGAACACGGTGCAAGTTCTCCAGCAACGCGTCACGCAGCAGATCGACGTCGTCCGTATCCCGAACGACCGCCGGAATCGTCTCCAGCCCGGCTTCCTTGGAAGCGCGAAGACGCCGCTCACCCATAATGAGCTCGTACCGAAGATCCTCTCCCGGAGCAGTCGGCACCTGACGCACCACAATCGGCTGCAGCAGACCCACTTCTGCAATCGAGGCTGCCAGTTCCGCGATGTCCTCTTCATCGAAGACCTGACGGGGTTGACGAGGGTTCGGGTGGATCAGCCCCACCGGAATCTCAGCGAAGCGGGCACCCGGAACGGGAACAAGCTCAGCGGCGCCTGTATCCGCCGTCTCCTCCTCGGCATCGGTCGCGTCGGACGCCTCAGTTCCAGCGTCAGATGAGACCTCCGCCAGGTCCTCCTCGGTCCTCTCCTTCTCGGCATCGGAGTTCCCGTGATCGGCAGCCTCAAGCTGCTCCTCCTCCGTTTCACGTGAAACCTCAGGGACCACGGGCGTAGATTCCGGTTGAGGAACCGACGTCGAAGCGCTCTCCTCCTGGACGTCTTCAGCCGTCGAGGCCTCATGCGAAGGCTCCTCCACCACAGCGGGGACTGCCTTCGTTGCCTTCTTGGTTACTCGCTTCGGCGCGGCCGATGCACTCCGCTTCGCTGAGCCGGCGGATGACGACTTCTTCGCGGTCTTCTCCGTCACCTCCGCATCAGTCGTCGAATCCGGCGTGGTTTCACGTGAAACCGGCTTCTTCTGCTTGTTCTGAGCACCGGTCTTGGATGCGGTCGTGGATCGAGTCGAGCGACTCTTGGATCCACGCTTCCGCTGAGACGGAGCCAGGAGAGTAGCGGCCAGATCGCGAGTACTGCGCGCCTCGGCGGCCGGCTCAGGCTCCGGAGCGTCATGCGTGGCCTGGGAGGCCGCATCCTCATCACGCGACTCGTCCTTCCGGGAGTCGGGGAAGAACACATCGGAAGGACGAGACGCAGCAGGTACTTTCTCCTTCTGCGCCTCGGGAATCAGCGCCTGCAGACCTCGTCCCAGTCCGCGCCGTTTCTGAGCCATCAGGCTTCCTCGCCTTCCATTCGGGGAGCGCCCCGCAGAGCGACCTCACGAGCCATTTTCTTGTACGCAATTGCGCCGGTGGACCGGGGATCCCAGAACACCACAGGAGCACCGAAGGAGGGGGCCTCGGCAACACGGATGGAACGTGGCACCTTGGTGTCCAGCGTCGCATCAGGGAAATAGGAACGAACTTCGGACTCCACTTCACGGGCCAGAGTGGTGCGTCCGTCAAACATGGTGAGCACAATCATGGAGACTCCCAGTCCCGGATTGTGAATGCGCGCGATCCTGTCAATGGAGCGCGTCAACAGAGCGAGTCCTTCAAGGGCATAGTACTCAGCCTGCATCGGAATAAGAACCTCATCGGCAGCGACGAAGGCATTGATCGTCATTATGCCGAGGCTTGGTGGGCAATCAATGATGACGTAGTCAAGGGGCTCCAGACCCTCGGTTTCACGTGAAACCAGGTAGTCCACCAGTGCACGCCGCAGACGTGACTCCCGCTCAGCGGTGGAGATGAGCTCTATCTCGACAGCAGCTACGTCAATGGTCGCAGGTACGCACCACAGGGACTCGCAGAATCGCGTCTTGGTGACAACGTCCTTGATGGACATGGTATCGACAAGGACGTCATAGATGGAGGCACTGTCTTCATCGTGCTCCACCCCCAGTGCTGTTGAGGCATTTCCTTGTGAGTCCGCGTCAATGAGCAGGACGTGCAACCCGCCTTCAGCTAAAGCGGCTGCAAGATTCACTGCGGTCGATGTCTTTCCGACGCCACCTTTTTGGTTGGCGACTGCGATAACACGAGTCCGCTCGGGATGTGGGAACTCTCCACCCGCTACCTCGTCTAATGCGAGGTGCTCGGCCTGGAGCTGATCGAAGATAGACGATCCGGACAAACCTGCTTCTCCTCGGACGACGACCCATCGGCCCGAGCCAGTCGGGCAGTTACGAGTCTACGCGAGCAGGTCGATCCTTACGCGTTACACCGAACGCGCGCCGTATCTCAACGGCTCTTCGGGCGGCGAATCTCAACCACCGCCGTCGTTTCGTCGCCGGCGATGACAACCTCATGAACGACAGCGACTGATAACTTAGCCTTCTTAATAACATACTTGGCGTCGTCGACCTCATCCTGCGCCCGCATCCCCTTGAGGGCGAGCAGGGCACCCCCCGGTCGGAGCAAGGGTGCCGTCAGCCGCACGAGCTTGGACAGGTTCGCCACCGCGCGAGCCGTCACCACGTCGTAGCGGTCCTTGACCTCCTCGGCCCGGGCCCGCCGGATGCTCACATTGTCCAGGTCCAGCTCCTCGACGACGTCGGAGAGCCACTGGGTGCGCCGCTCCATCGTCTCAATGAGCGTCACGTCGAGGTCGGGGCGTAGCAGCGCGACGACGATGCCGGGGAAGCCGGCCCCGGATCCCACGTCGGCCACGCTTCCCCGGGCCGGCAGGAAGGGGACCACGGCCGCCGAGTTGACGATGTGCCGGGTCCACAGGCGGGGAAGCTCGCGCGGCCCCACGAGACCGCGCAGCTCACCCTCCTCAGCGAGCATGTGCGCGAAGTGCTCCGCCGCGGAGAAGGAGACCCCGAAGATCTCCCGCATCTCCGCCGTCGGCTCCTCCACCTGGGCCCGCTGCTCCTCACTCATGCTCAGGCCTGCTCCGAAGCGGAGTCGTCGGCTGCGTCCTCGGCGGCGTCGTCCACGCCCTCCTCATCGGCGGGCAGGACCACGACGTAGCGGTGCGGCTCGGCGCCCTCGGACTCGGAGACCAGTCCGGCGGCAGCGACGACGTCGTGGCACACCTTGCGCTCGAAGGGGTTCATCGGCTCGAGGCTGACGGCCTCTCCCGAGGTGAGGACCTTGGTGACCGCCTCCTGAGCCACCTTGGTCAGCTCGGTACGTCGATCGGCGCGGTAGCCGTTGATGTCGAGCATGAGCCGGGAGCGGTTGCCGGTGCGCGCCTGGACCGCGAGGCGAGTCAGTTCCTGAACGGCCTCGAGAACCTCACCGTCGCGTCCAACGAGGTCGGCGAGCTCGCGCTCGTCACCCTCCTCGGAGGCGACCACGGCAATCGAGGCGCGCCCGTGATCGATGTCGATATCGATGTCACCGCCCAGGTCGGCGATGTCGAGGAGCTCCTCGAGGTAGTCGGCACCGATCTCACCCTCCTCCTCGAGGCGCGAGACGGTGTTGCTCACGGGGCTGCTCACGGCCTCATCCGCCGCCTGGTGGGAGGAGTCGTTACTGTGCTGCTCACTCATCATGTCATCCGTATCTGTGATGGGAACCGGGTTATCTGGCCGCTGAACACGTATCAGCGGTTGCGCTTCTTCTTGGCCTGGGCCTTGCGTCGGGCCGCCGCCTCGCGCCGCTGGCGGGCACGGCGCTCATAACGACGTCGAGCGATCTCCTCATCGCTGAGGCCACCACTCTTGGACGAGGTCGAGTCCTTGTCCTCATCGGTGTCCTCGAGCTGCTCGACATCGGAGTCGTCGGCGACGTCCTCACTGCGGGACTCGCTCTGACCGCCGGACTTCTTCTGCCGGTTCTTGCGCACCGGCTGCACCCGCTGACCTCCGGTGCGCCCCTCAGCCTCGGCCTTGGCGATCGCCTCGGCTCGCTCCTCCTCCTCCAGGGAGGGCAGTCCCTTGCGGGCCCGCTTGGCGTTGATGCGGGCGCGGTACTTCTTCTCGGCCTCGCTGCCGGGGGCGGGCATGTTGCGGATGGTGAAGAACTGCTGGCCCATGGTCCACAGGTTGGAGACCACCCAGTAGACGAGCACACCGATCTGGAAGTGGACGCCGGAGACGGCGAAGATCACCGGCATCACGTACAGCATCATCCGCTGGGAACGGATCATGGGGTTGTCGGAGTTGAGGGAGTCCGTCGACATGTTCTTCATCGACAGCTGCGCCATGGTGTACCACTGCGTCACCGACATGATGACGATCATGGCGACCGTGACGATCTTGACCTGTGTGTCGGAGCTGCTCATGAAGGAGGAGGACAGGCTGGCACCGAAGACGCTGGAGGCCTGGACCTGCTCGGCCAGTTGCTGCGTGAGCGGGCCGATCGAGGGGCGGCTGTAATTTCCGGTGGCGACCGGGCCCAGGGAGGCCAGCACCCGGAACAGGGCGAAGAAGATGGGCATTTGCACCAGGATCGGCAGGCAGGAGGCCATGGGGTTGGTCCCGTGCTTGCGATAGAGCGCCATCATCTCTTCGTTCATGCGCTGGCGCGACTCGGGATCCTTCTTGCCCTTGTACTTGGCCTGAAGGGCCTGCATCTCGGGCTGGAGGAGCTGCATCCCGCGGGAGGCTCGGATCTGCTTGACGAACAGCGGCATGATGAGCAGCCGCACCACGATCGTCAGACCGATGATGGACAGCACCCAGGCGATACCGGGTCCTTCGGGGAACCCGATGAGGACCAGGGCCTTGTGGATCGTGACCATGACCCAGGCCACGGCCACCTTGAGCGGCCACAGCAACGTGTCCATCCGTACTCCTTGTATGAGGGTTCTCGTGCGAGAGGTATCAGTGTGGGCTCAGAGCTTGAGCCGGCGTCGTGTCCGCCGGTTCAGCGGCTTCGGTCAGGGGTCCTCGACCTTGAACCTTGGGACGTCACGGGGATGGTGGTATCGCCACTGACCCTTGTCCGGGACGTGGTCAACTCCACCGCGGGTCAACGGGTTGCATCGCAGCAGACGCCACAGGGCCAGCAGCAGGCCCTTGAGCGGACCGTGCACCTTGAGCGCCGTGACGGCGTAGGCCGAGCACGTGGGGTAGTAGCGGCAGGAGGCCGGCAGGGCGGGCGAGATGAAGCGCTGGTAGAAACGCACGGGAGCCACGAGGACTCGCGTCAGCCATCCGCTCATCGCTACGCCCGCAACCGGCCGACTCACCGCCGGTGTCCTTCGGCTTGACGCTCCCGGCACCGGCTCAGAAGCCGATCCAGGTCCCGTCCCAGGGTGGTGCTGTCGGCGCCGTCGGCACCTGCCAGTCCGCGCACGACGACGCGAGCTCCCGGTTCCAGGGAACCGACCCGCTGCGCCATGAGGGCTCGCACCCGGCGCTTGACACGGTTGCGGCGAGTGGCCAGCGGGACCTGCTTCTTGGGCACGACGACGCCGACGAGAGCCGGGGAGTCATCCCCTCTCCCGCCGGCGTGGTAGTGCACGACCAGCCTGCGATTCCCGCAACGCGTACCCCGACGAATCGCGGTAGTGAAGTCCTCACCCCGCGCTAGTCGGTGCGCCGCGCCGAGCACCTCAGGCGGCGAGGCGAACGCGGCCCTTGCGGCGCCGCGAAGCGAGGACGGCGCGGCCTGCGCGGGTGGACATGCGCTTACGGAAGCCGTGCACCTTGGCACGACGACGGTTGTTCGGCTGGTAGGTCCGCTTGCTCACGGGCTTAACTCCTGCTTGAGGTGATCGGAACAGTGCATCGCGAGGTTCGCGGCACTGTCGCTCGTGCGGCTGCCCCATGGATCGGGACCTGACTCCGCGCGAACGTCTGCAACAGCCTACGTTTGGCCCTCTTGCCGGTCAAACGAATGTGGCCGACTGTGACCACTGTGACCGGTGGCGTCATCCACATCCTCTCCACACTCCATCCACAAGCGGGGTCGTCCGTGTCCACGGCTGTGGGAAGAACTCCGTCCACACCCTTGCGGATATGTGGATAACTCCTCGACCTGGTCACACCTCCTCGAAAGCCCCGTCAATGACAACACTTCTGTCATTCCGCGGGCTCGCAGCAGATCATCCGGGCCATCCATACCTACTGTTTTCAGAGTTTATTCTGAACGTTATCTGTGAGTCATCGCTCGGTGTGTCCCCAGGTGTGGACAAGGCTGTGGAGAACCAGCATGATGGGACGCCCGGTCAAGACCTTCCGGTTCGCCAGTTCCACACAACCCTGTCATCATCGACACAGGGCCCCGGCCGGCGTCGGTCGGGCTGCAGTCACCGGGTTCACCAACCATGCCGATCAGGAGTCCGTCGTGCCCGACGCCGCCAATACCAAATGGCTCTCAGCCCTTGAGGTGCTCTCCAGCTCCGGAGAGCTGGGGCAGGGCAAGATGTCCATGATCCGCATGACCCACCTCATCGACGTCGACGGCACGCTCGTCCTCGTCGTCGGATCGGCCTTCGCCAAGGACATCGTCGAGCAGGCACGTGCTCCCATCAGCGCCGCCATCACCCAGGTCTGGGGCCGCCCCATGCCCATGGAGGTCACCGTCGACACCTCCTCGGAGGCCTCGCGCGCACCCATGCCCCCGGCGACTCCCGAACCGGTCAACCTGACGACCGTCGCCCCCGCACCGGCATCCTCCCCGTCCCCCTCCGTCCCACCCCAGCCGTCGGGACCCTCCACCGCATCGGCTATGTCCGCCGCGCCCGCCGCACCAACGATGCCTGCTTACGGCGAGCATCTCGCCGAGCCCTCGCCCTACTCGGTGAGCGCCCCCTCACCGATGCCTCACTCCCAGGCCTCCGCCGCCTCGGCGCCGTCGACGATGTCGGGTTCCCTCCCCACCAGGTCAGCGCATCCCGGCACCTACAGCCCCGGGGGCACCGGCCCTCAGAACCCCACCGGGCTGCTGACTCCCACGGCGGCCCACGACGTCTCCCAGCTCAATCCGAGATACACCTTCGACACCTACGTCACCGGGTCCTCCAATCGCTTCGCCCACGCCACCGCGCTGGCCGTGGCCGAGGCCCCGGCCCGCGCCTACAACCCCCTGTTCATCTACGGCGGCTCCGGCCTGGGCAAGACGCACCTCCTGCACGCCATCGGCCACTACGCCCAGACCCTCAACCCGGGGATCCGCGTCAAGTACGTCAACTCCGAGGTCTTCGTCTCCGACTTCATCGCCTGCGTGCGCGACGGCAACCAGGACGACGGTCGCATGGAGGGCTTCAAGCGCCGCTACCGCGAGGTCGACATCCTCCTGGTCGACGACATCCAGTTCCTCCAGGGCAAGGAGTCGACCCTCGAGGAGTTCTTCCACACCTTCAACTCCCTGCACTCCTCGGGCAAGCAGGTGGTCCTCACCTCCGACCAGCCCCCCAAGGCCCTCGGTGGGCTCGACGAGCGCCTGCGCTCCCGCTTCGAGTGGGGCCTGCTGGCCGACGTCCAGCCCCCGGACCTGGAGACCCGCATCGCGATCCTCTCCCGCAAGGGCACCGCCGAGGGCCTCGACCTGCCCTTCGACGTCCTGGAGTACATCGCCTCGCGCATCACCACCAACATCCGCGAGCTCGAGGGCGCCCTCATCCGGGTGACGGCCTTCGCCTCCCTCAACAAGCAGCCAGTCGACCAGACCCTGGCCGAGATGGTCCTCAAGGACATCATCTCCGACCCCGAGGGCCAGGAGATCACGACCTCCCTCATCATGGCGCAGACCGCCGACTACTTCGGCATCACCATCGATGACCTGTGCTCGGCCAACCGCTCCCGCACCATGGTCTCGGCCCGCCACATCGCCATGTACCTGTGCCGCGAGCTCACCGACCTCTCCCTGCCCAAGATCGGGCGGGAGTTCGGTGGGCGCGACCACACCACCGTCATGAGCGCGGACAAGAAGATCCGCACCCTCATGGCCGAGCGGCGCTCGACCTTCAACCAAGTCACCGAGCTGACCAGCCGCATCAAGCAGGCCGCCCAGTCTCCCGCCTGACCCGACGACGCACCGTCCCCCCGCGACGTCGTCATCGCCAAAGCGTTCTGTTTTATCTCCTCGTTTCTGAGGCCTTCACCTGTCTGGACTAATGAGGCGCTCGCTCAGGTCGGAGTCCGTGATGGGTCTGGTCGTTCTGGGGACGAGGCCTGGCAGGTCGCCGGTGTCCATGGTGCTGACATCAAAGGTGCACCGGCTCCGCGCTCCGAAGACGAACCGCGGCATTCCAACGATCCCCGTTGGGGGGCTCCGACGTCGGGCTCATTAATGTCAGCGCTGTGGACACTTGACGCAGGCAGGAGCGAAGCCTGCGGGGTCTCGCAGCGAGGCCTGGACCCTTGCCGAGCCCGCCCGGGACCCGCAGGCCATAGGGACGACGTCGACTCCGAGGCTTCCGCCCTGAGTCGGCCTGCTCCACGAGGGTCGGGATCCACTGGCCAAGGGTTGTGCGTACTGCACGAAGGCCCCACCTACTCGCAGTACACCCCACCCTCGTCCAGTAGCACCCCACCCTCGTGCATTACGTGCCGACGAGACTGGGCACCACCCCTGGTGACCGTGACCAGCCCACTGTGGACGGTGCTGAGGAGGGCACGTGGAGGAGCGAGCGTGTCGCTGTGGAGGTAGCGCACCCCCGCTGTGGAATGACATGGATGTCATTTACTCTCTCCACCGAGACGGTGCCTGACTCACCAGAACCACCCACGTGTCATTCCCCAGCTCCACTGGCGTCATGACAGTGAAAAATCCTGTTATCCCCAGCATCCACACGTGCTACTACACCTACAAACCCAAATGACATGAATCGCGAAGCACGATCGGCCAACGAGGTCGGTCCGGACCCCGGGGACCTGTCATTCAGGGAGGCTCATGGGATGACCATGAGTGATCGCTGGTGACAGGGTGACTCTCACGGACTACCGTCTACACTCTCGACCCAGGACTGCGTTCCCAGCGACGCGGTTCCGATGACGACTGTCCGCCGGCGACCTGCCGGCACCGCGTTTTTCTCGGCTCTGTAGTGCCACGACGCCTACCGGCCGACCGACCACGATTGACGGAGGCACCTACCGTGAAGCTCAGGGTTGACCGAGACATCCTCGCTGAAGCCGTCACCTGGACTGCACGATCCGTGCCCGCCCGCCCGCCGGTGCCCGTGCTCGCCGGAGTCAGGCTGGAGGCCAAGGGCTCCAGCCTCGTCCTGGCCTCCTTCGACTACGAGGTCTCCGCTCACTGCGAGGTGGCCGCCGACGTCGAGGAGGACGGCGTCGTCCTCGTCTCCGGACGCCTCCTGGCCGATATCGCCAAGGCGCTGCCGAACAAGCCCGTCGACCTGGAGGTCGAGGGCAACAAGGTCGCCGTCTCCTGCGGGTCGGCCCGCTTCTCCCTGGCGGCCATGGCCGCCGACGACTACCCGGCGCTGCCGGTGATGCCCGCCGTCGCCGGCACGATCGACGCCCACGACCTGGCCCGCGCCGTCGGACAGGTCTCCATCGCCGCCTCCCGCGACGACACTCTGCCGCTGCTCACCAGCGTTCAGATCGAGGTCGAGGGCAGCTCCCTGGTCCTCATGGCCACCGACCGCTACCGCCTGGCCATGCGGGAGCTGACCTGGTCGCCGTCCAACACAGAGCTGTCCACCACGGCCCTGCTCAAGGCCCGCACCCTGTCCGACGTCGCCAAGTCCCTGACCTCCTCCGGCGACGTGACCGTGGCCCTGAGCAGCGAGTCGGCGGCCTCCAGCCTCATCGGC
>CAJZFF010000043.1 GCA_915069725.1 uncultured Actinomyces sp. | reverse complement strand
GGGCCGGCGCGGCAGGCTCCTCCAGGAGCTGCGCGACGCCCTGGTCGCCCTGACCCCGACCGCCCACGCCGAGGTCCTGGGGCACCTGCGCTCCGTCGGGGCCTGAGGCTCGCAGGAGCGGGCTAGGCGCCCGCCTTCGCGCGGTCGAGGGTGATGCCTCGAGATCGAGGGTTCAAGGGTGCGACCGCGCGACCTACCCTACGACCGCGCGGTCGCGCAGCCGGGTGAGCGCTACGCACAGGTGGTCGCCCCGGTGCTAATCTGTGTGGCGGTCGTTTAGGTCTGGGGGCGCGTGTCGCCGCCCGAGAACCCTCACGAAAGGTGCGCCATGTGAGGCAGACACTCGTCTTGCTGCTGATCTGCACCGCCAGCTTCATGAACGTCCTGGACGTCACGGTCGTCTCCGTCGCGCTGCCTGACATGGGGGCCGCACTGGGGGCGTCGCTGAGCGAGCTCCAGTGGGTGGTCAACGCCTACACCCTGCCGCTGGGGACACTTCTCATGTCGGCGGCGACGCTGAGCGGGTCGGTGGGGCGGCTGCGCCTCTTCCGCTGGGGCGTTGTCCTGTTCACGGCCGGCTCCCTGGTCTGCGCGCTGGCGCCGTCGGTCGGTGTCCTGGACTGGAGCCGCTTCATTCAGGGGGTCGGTGGCGCGATCTTCCTGGGTGTCGGCGTCCCCATGATCTCGGACCGCTACCAGGCCGGCCCCGCCCGGGCGCGGGCGATCGGTGTCTACGGCGCGGTCTCCGGTGCGGCGATCGCCCTGGGCCCGCTCCTTGGCGGAGGGCTCGTGCTGATGGCGGGCTGGCGCTCGATCTTCTGGGTCAACGTCCCAGTGGGCCTGGCGGTCTGGCTCGGATCGCGCTGGGTTCCCGAGGTCGGCGCGGACCGGGGCGGCGCTGCGGGCAAGGCGGCATCCGGGAAGGTCGACTGGCCGGGCACGGTGCTGTGCGTCGCCATGACGGGGGCGCTCACGCTGGCGCTCCTTCAGGGCAACACGTGGGGATGGGCCTCGCCCGTGATCGTCTCCCTGCTGGCCGGCTCGGCGGTGCTGCTCGCCGCGTTCTGCCTCGTCGAGAGACGATCGGCCAGCCCCATGGTCGACGTCTCGATCCTCACCGAACCCACCTACGCCGGCAGCGTCCTGGTCGGCTTCATCATCCAGGCGGCCCTCATTGGCCCGATGGCCTTCCTGTCCCTGTACGCGCAGAACATCTACCGGCTCACCCCTGCCCAGACCGGACTGTGCTTCCTGCCCTTCAGCGCCTCCGCGCTCATCGTGGCCGCCACCTGCGGGGGAGCGGTTAGACGCCACGGGGCCAGGGCAAGCCTGCTGGGAATCGTGCTGGGCGGCGTCGTCGGCTCCTGCCTGCTCATGCTCCTGCGCGGATCGAGTACCTGGCTGGTCCTCATCCCCGGGCTCGTCCTGGCGGGGGCCGCCACCGGGGCCACCGGGACGATCGTCAACCAGCTGGCGGTCTCCTCGGCCGATGAGGACACTGCTGGGATGACCTCGGGTTTCTCCGCCTCGGCTCGGCAGCTCGGCATCGTCATGGGGGTCGCGGTCATGGGTGTGAGCTATGAGCGCGCCATCCGGAGCGTGATGACGATGGCCCCGCAGATCGGTGTCCTGGGGCGGACCGCGGATCGGGAGCGTCTCATCTCCCTGGTGGCCTCCGGCAAGGGGCTGCGGGCGCTGGACGGCTGGCCCACCGCCATGACGGCTGATATGCGCTCCCACCTGGCACCATTGGTCCGCTCCGCCACGGATGCCGGTCTCAGCGTCAGCCTGGGGGTGGGGGCCGCGGTGATGCTCGCCATCGCGATCTACCTGGCCCTGACCGTCCCCGGACGGCGCGCAAAGAGCGAGGTCTCACACCTGTTCGCCTCGTGATCGTGCTCCCGCGAGGTCGAGGGTTATGCCACGAGATCGAGGGGTAAAGGGTGCGACCGCGTGACTTACCCTACGAACACGCCGAGCATATGGGGGACACAGGTGGCCTTCGTAAGATGCCGCGCATGACAAGAACACTAAGGCGGCGTCCGGTCGATTCAGGGCGCGCCATCGCGGCGCAGGCGTCCGCGCAGTCCTCGATGACAGGCGGTGCGCCGCGCCGTCGTCGCACGGGCATCAGTGCCCTGGCGGTCCTCGTCGGCGGGTGCCTGAGCGCCTGCGGGACGGGACTGTCCGCTGCAGCGGGCGGCTCGGCCACCGTCCCGGGCTCGATTCCCTCCGGCCTGGAGTCCTTCTACCGCCAGGCCGTCGACTGGTACCCCTGTGCCGCCACCGACGGTATGGAGAAGGCCTCGGAGAAGACCGCCCAGGCCAGTGCCTCCGCCACGACCGCCGCCACGGCCTCGGCGCAGGCAACGGCCACCCCGAGCTCCGACGGCGCGACCGGGACGGCCGGCTCCTCCGAGGAGACCGACACGGCCACCTTCAGCTGCGCCGTCGTCACCGTTCCCCTTGACTACGCCAACCCCAAGGGCGAGACCATCTCGATCGCCGTGAAGAAGCGCGCCGCCACCGGCGGCCACGCCCAGGGCGCCCTGTTCATCAACCCCGGTGGCCCCGGCGACTCCGGGGTCTCCTTCGCCGAGCGGGCGGGCAACGCCTTCAGCCCCGATCTGCTCAGTGCCTACGACATCATCGGCTTCGACCCGCGCGGGGTGGGCTCCTCCACGGCCATCACCTGTTCCAGCGATGACGACTCATCCTCCAGCACCGCCGAGCCGTCGGCCTCGGCTGGGGCCACGGCGTCGCCGTCGACCTCGGGCACGCCCTCCGCAGGCAGTACACCCTCCGCGGGGACCGCCTCGGGCGATGAATCCTACGAGGAGTGGTCGGAGTCGACCCGGCAGTCCTTCCAGGAGCTGTCCAAGCAGTGCGGCTCCAATACCGAGCCCGCCGCCCTGCTCGACCACGTCGACACCGTCTCCGCGGCCCGGGACCTCGACATCCTGCGGGCGCTGGCCGGTCAGGAGAAGCTGAACTACCTGGGCTTCTCCTACGGCACCTACCTCGCCTCCGTCTACGCCGAGACCTTCCCTGGCAACACGGGGCGCATGGTGCTCGACGGCGCCATCGACCCCTCCCTGTCCCTCGCCGAGCAGGGACTGGGGCAGGCCAAGGGCTTCGAGCAGGCGCTGCGCACCTACGTGGACTACTGCCAGAACTCCACCGGCTGCCCGCTGAGCGGGGGCACCGACGCCGGAGTCCAGCAGATCCGCGACCTCATCACCTCCGCCAACAGCACGCCCCTGGCGACCGGTGACCCGAACCGCACCGTGACCGGCGCGGACATCGTCACCGCCCTGAGCGAGTACCTCTACACCACCGAGCAGAACTGGGAGCCCCTGAACAAGGCCCTCGACCAGGCCATCAACCACCGCGATGGCTCGGCCTTCGCGGCCTCTGAGGAGCAGGACTCCTCCTCGAAGGATGACGGCGGTGGAGCCTTCCAGGCCGTCACCTGCCTGGACTACCCGGTGGAGGGTGACAAGACGACCTGGGCCGCGCAGTATGAGCAGGCCAAGCGCGAGGCCCCGGTCTTCGCGGACTCCGCGGTCGGCATGGACCTGGTGTGCAGCGTGTGGGGGCACAACGGGACCCGCAAGCCCACGCAGATCCACGCCCGTGGGGCTGCGCCGATCCTCGTGGTGGGAACCACCGGGGACCCGGCCACCCCGTACGCCTGGTCGAAGTCCCTGGCCGAGCAGCTCGACTCCGGCCAGTTGCTGACCTGGAAGGGCAATGGGCACACCGCCTACGGCGGCGACGCCTCCTGCGTCAACGACGCCGTTGACGCCTACCTGATCTCCGGCACCATGCCCAAGAAGGGTCTGACCTGCCACGGCAACGAGTAGGCGCGTCGCCAACGAGTGAGCGGGCGGGCCGAGGTGCACTCGGCCCGCCCGCTCACGTCACTGAGGGTGTGCGTTCGACGACCGGGGCTGCGCAGGGGCGACCTGCCGGGAGGAACGCGCGGCGGCTCAGGAGGCAATGTCGGAGCTTCTCGCTCAGCCCGGGTCTGCTGCAACAAGCATGTGTGTTCCGGTCAGAAACCGTCATCCCCAGTTCTGAAAATTCCGCCATTCGAAATCTCTGTTGAAAGAGGCGGGGTTAAGTGAGAAGGGGAAGAAGTGGAACATCGTTCGTCCTTTCCGGCTACGGTGTTGGTGACGCACTAAGTCTCTTGTATTGAGTGACAGGGTGAATCGCCCGACCGAATAGGCGGATCGGATGAGTCCGATCACACCAGATTGTGCTGCAGGGCGTACACCGCTGCTCCCACCCGGTCTTGGACTCCGAGCTTGGCAATGATGGCGGATACGTGAGTCTTGACCGTGGCCTCGCTGACTCTCAATCGAGTGGCAATCTGCTTGTTGGTCTTGGCGTCGACGACAAGTGTCAGCACCTCCCGTTCTCGTTCTGAGAGGGTGACCCCGTGGGGGAGAGGAGAAGGGGGCTGCTGCGCGTGAGTCGGAACCGGGACGGACTCCGAGGGTCGGGCGGAGCCGCTTGCCCACAGTCTGGCCTGGTCGCTGATGATGGCCGATGATGTTGGTGACAGGACGAGATTACCTGCGACCGCTTGGTGGATGGCGCCGGCCAAGGATGAGGCACCATCCTCCTTGGCAACGAATCCGCGTACCCCCAGTGCCATGGCTTCGTCAACGATGGAGTCGGCTGTAAAAGTCGTCAGGATGAGGATCGCAATATCTGGTTTCTCCTCGAGAAGTGCTTGAGCCAATGCAAGGCCATCCATCTTGGGCATCTGGACATCCACGAGGACGGCTTGGACCCTGCTCTCGACCTCCGAGGAGCGGAAGAGGTCGAGGGCCTCCTGGCCGTCCTTGGCTGTCCAGGCAACGACGATGTCGTCGTTCTTGGAGAGAAGATCCGTCAGCGTCTGACGAACCAGGGCGTCGTCGTCCGCAATACCAATACTGATCATGACTCATCCTCGATGACTCGGGTGGGTGGCTGTGAGAGAGGGATGGAGGCGGATGCCAGCCAGGTGCCGTTGTCCGTCAACGTATCCAGCGAGCCGCCGACGGTTGAGAGTCTTTCCTTCATGCCAAGAATCCCCATCCCGGAGGAAGGGAACCTGTGATGCGAAGAGAGGACCCCATTGGTCACAACCAGGCGAGCCTTGTGAGCGTCTTGACTCAGGGTGATGGTGACCGGTTGATCGTGATCCGCATGTCTCAGAACATTGGAGCTCATCTCCCGAAGCACCCGGGAGAGGATGGCAGCTTGAAGACGAGTGTAGTGCCCGTCTCCCCTGCACTGGTAGGTCACGGAGTAGCCGGACGCGGAGAGGTCGTCGGCGACGGCGCGCACGGACTCCTCAAGATCCAGCACGACGGTTCCCAATCCGGTGGTGTGTGCATGATCAGCGTGCTCGTCCTCGTTGCTTCGGAGGGCTCGCAGCACGAGGCGCAGCTCGTGAAGCGCGTCGGTCGCGGTGGACTCGATCGCGGCGAACTCCTGCTGAGCGGCGACGGGGTAGGAGGGATCCGCAGCCGCGCGTTGCGCCCGCAAGGCGGTCTGGGACATCGAGTAGGCGACGAGATCATGCATTTCCCGTGCAATTTCGGAGCGGATGGACTTCAGCTTCTCCGTGGCGGTTGATACTTCTTCTCTTAACGACGTCTCCGTGTGACGCAGTATGGATCCGGGAAGAAGGGTGCAGGCTGCGAGGAACAACTGAGAAACTGCATCCGGAAGGGGGCCTGCTGGTATGATGAGCGCCGCTGGAACGACTAACGCGAGAATGATTGCCACCCGCAACGGGAGAAATGCCGCCAAGAAGAAAAAGAAAGCGGCGTTGGTGATGGTCATGTCGCTGGCGGGAACGTGTGGTGCCTGAAGGAGTGCGATCCATAGGGTCAGATAACCGAGAGAACCCCATATGGGGTACATGGGGATCAGGGATAGAGCAACAACTGTTAAGAGAAGAAAAAAGAGGCGCTCTGGGGTAGGTGATTTGATGAGGGTGAGCATGAGCGTCATGTTGGCGACGCCAACCATTGCGCCAATGGCGGCATATCGCCGCTGAGTTCGAGTGGCGTTCCGTCGATGCGTGTTCGACCACCATTGGAAGGGGGTTCTGATGGCATCTAGGAAGTTACTCACCATACTTTAATACCGGATAAATTATTGGTATGTCAAGTGCTATTTATGAACGTGAATTCGGGGCGATACCGGTTGTCGTCCGTTGCTGGTGGTAGGCGCTGGGATGGGGTGGGTGAGGGTGGTGTCTGACCAGCCTGCGGTGCCACTCTCCGAACCCTGCGAGCTGTCAGCACTCCCGACGAGGAACTGGGCTGCCGGTGTTCGGACAAGATCGGTTGCCTCAACCATTGTGAAGGCGTGGGGTCAGGGGGTGCTCTCGCCCGGGTGTGTCACCGTCGATTGACGGCGCCGAGGGTGACGCTGATGTGGTGGGGCAGGACCGGGTCTGGGGTGGATCGTTGGGTGGCCAGGAAAAGGCCGGCTCCCTTGAGGTCGTTGGCGAGGTCCTCGGGTGTGACGAGGTGGTGCTCGGAGACGTGCTCCTGGTCGCGGCAGCGCAGGATGGTGCGTCGCCGGCGACTCACCTGGTTGATCTCCTCGGTGAGGTACGTATCTGGCTGGAGCTGGATGGTGCTGGTTTCAGCCGCCTCTGGGAGTACGTGATCGATGGAGGTGATGAGGGTTCCGCCGATTGCCATGTGGGCGGTCATGCATCGTATGGCTGCTCGGCGCTGCTCAGGATTCAACAGACTGATGGATGCCATGGGGAGGCAGACCGCCTTGAACAACTCCTTGATGTTGAAGGAGACCATGTCCGCCTGCCGGAGCTCGATCCGGTCTGCGGCTCCCGACTGGATGGCCCGCCGTTCTTTCAGTCGGTCGGCGAGGAGGTTGAGCACGTCGATGCTGATGTCTGTGGCGAGCACGCGGTGTCCCGCGGCTGCCATGGGCACAGTGGTGCGTCCTGAGCCGCACGCGAGCTCGAGGACTCGCAAACCGGCCAGTGCTGGATCGGGCAGGGTGTCGAGAAAGCCGAGGATCGAGGTGATCTCGGTGTTGTCCCGGCGTGCGAGCTCCCAGCGTCGGTGAGCGTCGTCGTCGGCGTACAGGCTGGGCGTATGGTTCGCTGCTCGTTCGTTAAGCACGGGCTATCACCTCCGGAACTCTGTGGTGGGCATCAGTGGCTCCTTCCCGTTGGAGGAGCGGAGTTCTTTCGATCTCACCATTCAACGATGGTGAGCTCTCTTGGGCATCGGTCGATCGGATGGGTCGACCGGCGGACGCGCCGAGGGAGGCTGTGGGGGAACCCTGGTCGGGTGGGGTGCGAGTCCGATCCGTTCATCGCAACAGATCGAGCATGCTGTGAGGCCTCGAGGTCTTGAGGCCGCTTCGATAGGTGGTTCGTCGCCTCGCCCGTTGAGGTGTTCTCGAAGGCCAGGAACTCTTCATGCCGACGGGTGGGGGCCGTCTCCCCCCATCGGGTACCCCACATGGGCGATCCGCGCCGTTCCTGGCCCTGCCTAAGGTTCACGGGACAAATACGGAGCAGAAGAGGGCTGCCTTCGCCCGCACCTCCTCTTCTTCACGCGAGAAAGGAGCGCCTCATGATCGAGGCACGTGGATTAACGAAGCGCTACGGCGACAAGGTTGCTGTAGACAACATCTCTTTCACCGTCGAGCCGGGCACCGTTACCGGCTTCCTGGGCCCCAACGGCGCAGGCAAGTCCACCACCATGCGCATGATCATGGGCCTGGACAAGCCTACGACCGGCACCGTGACCGTGGCCGGCAAGAAGTACAAGGACCTCAACGCCCCGCTGTGCACCGTCGGCGCCCTGCTGGACGCCAAGGGTCTGCACGGATCGCAAACGGCCCGGACCCACCTGACGCAGCTGGCCGTGTCCAACGGCATCCCCGTCAACCGGGTGGACAAGGTCCTGGACATGACCGGACTCACCTCGGTGGCCAAGAAGCGGGTCAAGGGGTTCAGCCTCGGGATGGGGCAGCGTCTGGGCATCGCCGCCGCCCTCCTGGGAGACCCCGACATCCTCATCTTCGATGAGCCCGTCAACGGTCTGGACCCCGAAGGCGTCATCTGGGTTCGCCAGATCTGCCGCTCCCTGGCGGCCGAGGGTCGCATCGTCTTCATCTCCTCCCACCTCATGGGCGAGATGGCCCAAACAGCAGATCGCCTCATCGTCATCGGCCGCGGCCGCATCCTCAGCACCGGTCCCGTGACCGACGTCATCGCCTCGGCCACCTGCGACACCGTGCGCGTCGCCTCCCCCCAGGCCACCGACCTTGCCGACCTCCTGGCCTCCCAGAGGATCGCCGTCGAGACCCCGGAGCGTGGCGTGCTCACCCTGACCGCCGCCCCTGCCGCTCGCATCGGCGAGCTCGCCGCCGCCCACGGCATCGTCCTGCATGAGCTGACCACCATCAAGGCCAGCCTCGAGGACGCCTACCTCGAGCTCACCGGCGGCAACACCGAGTACAACACCACCATCCCCAGGGGCCGGGCTGACCAGCCGGTCGCCCAGCAGCACGCGTTGCGCTGAGCCTGACCCCGCAGACCTCAAGGAGAACCCCCATGACCGCGATCACCGCATCCGGCACGAAGCTACGTGCCCCCCGCATCAACGGCCACCAGACCTTCGGCCGCGCTCTGCGCTCCGAGTGGATCAAGATCCGCTCTCTGCGCTCCACCTGGGTTACCTCTACCGTCGCCATGGGCGTCATGGTCGTCTTCGGGGCAGCCACCGCCATCGGCTACCACGACATCCCGGAGCAGGTCGATCAGGCCAAGTACCAGATCACGTCCGCCGCGCCCTTCGGCTATATCATCGTCGCCGTCCTCGGCGCACTCCAAGTCACCGGGGAGTACGCCTCCGGTCAGATCCGCTCCAGCCTCACTGCGACCCCCCACCGGGGCCGACTCCTCATGGCCAAGGCCGCGGTCGTCGCAGTCTTCGGCTTCTTCCTGGGACTACTGTCAACCATGGCGACGTGGGCCGTCACCGTCCCCTTCCTCAAGGATGACGCAGGGAGTATCACCGACAGCGAGTACCTGGGTTTCTTCTGGGGCTCCGGACTCGCCTTCGCCGCCATCGCGCTGATGGGTCTTGCCTATGGCTTCCTCCTGCGCTCCACGGCCGGCGCCATCACGACCGTCGTCGTGGTGCTCTTCGTCATCATGGTGCCGCTGCAGATGATGGCCTCGCAGTGGGAGTGGGCCAAAGAGCTCGTGGGTCTGCTCCCCACCTCCGCCGACGCCGCCATCACGGATCCCTTCGCCGTGGCGAACACCTGGGGCGTTGAGGATACGGCGACCTTCCTCTCCCAGGCGCAGACGGCTCTGATATTCCTTGCCTGGACTGTGCTTCCTCTGCCCATCGCGGCGGCAATCTTCCTCACGCGAGACGCCTAAGGGGCGCACGCCTCAGGAGGATACGCCTCAGGGGCGCGTAGGCCGGGGCGCCGACATCCTGCGGGGTGTCGAGCTGCGGGAGCTGGGCGAATCCGTCATTTCCCGAGTGGTGCTCGCGCCCGTTGGACGAATGGGTGACCAGATATCAATCGACCGGATAACCCGAATGGC
>CAJZFF010000042.1 GCA_915069725.1 uncultured Actinomyces sp. | reverse complement strand
TAGCGCGCTTCCATGGCATGGAAGAGGTCGGGGGTTCGAATCCCCCTAGCTCCACCACACCACCAATATGGAGGCCCCGCCATGAGGCGAGGGCCATTTTATTTTCCCGCCCGCCGTTGCCGCGTGCGGCACAATGTGGGGATGGCTACTGCTGTGCTCATCAAGGCGTTAGGCGCCTTCTTCGCGATCATGAACCCCTTTGTCAACCTGCCCCTGTTCCTGAGCCTCACCCAGGAACAGGATGCTGCGACCCAGCGGCGCACAGCAGTTCGTACTACGATCTCCTCCACCGTCATGTGCACCGTCGTCCTGCTCCTGGGTGCGACGATCCTGAGATTCTTCGGCATTGGCGTCGACGATTTCCGGATTGCAGGCGGAATCGTCCTGCTCATCATCTCCTTGTCCATGCTCAACGGCAGCGGCTCCAGCGCTCACGAGGGCAGTACGCAGGAGAAGACGCAGCACAACGTCGTTGCCGGTGGTGGGAGTGACGTCTCCTTCTACCCCATGACCTTCCCCATCCTCGTGGGGCCGGGAACGATCGCAACCATCATCGTCATCCAGTCCCAGGCCCAGGGACTGGGCGGGCATGCGGCGGTTGCAGCTGCCCTGGCGGCCGTCCTGACGGCGCTCGGGATCGTTCTCTACTTCTCAGCCAGCATTGGTGCTCGCCTGTCCATGACGATGCGCACCATCATGACCCGCCTCATGGGCATGATCCTGGCCTCGATCGCGGTGCAGATGATCGTCGTCGGGATCCAGCACCTCTTCCCCGGGCTGGCTCGCTGAGACACGCTCCACGTGCGGGTTTCAGCAAGGAACTGGCCCCTCGACCACTCTGAGGGTAGCCTCACCTTCAGATGTTGCCCGGAGCACCCGCCCCCACGTGCGGCAACACGGTAGGAAGGTAAGCGTGTGACGTCCGTTCAGGTTCCCGACATCATGCAGCGTGCCCGGCGCATGGCCCGGCGTCTTCTGGCCGGCAGCGGGAGCGCCGCGGTAACGGCCTACCGCATCGACCCCTCCGCGCCGGCCGCGTTCGTCGCTCATGCCCTGCGGGCCGATGGCCGGATCCTCGTTGCCGCATGTCCTCCCCAGGGCACCCCGTTGGCCATCGCGCCCGACGACGTCGCCGTCGACATCCGACTCGATATCACTCTCGACGCCGCCGAGCCCGGCGTGCGCATTACGGCTGCCACCGCTCACCTGCTGGGGAGCCTGACGTGGGTCGAGGGCGAGGACCGCGCCCTGCTCCTGGCCTCCTCTCGGGCTTCTGCCTGCCACTGCGCCATCGTCGGGGAGGATCCGCTCGAGCGGGTCCGGGAGATCGCCGCGGGTCCCGGCGGCCGGCTGGGCGTCATCACCTGTGAACGGGTCATGCTTCACTGCGTCTCCGGGGTCTCCAGCCACGACATTGAGGAGATCCTCGACATCGACTCGGCCGATGCCGCTGCGGCGCCCTCAGCGTCCTGGAGCCCTCAGGCGATCATGGACGCCCACGAGGCGGTCAGCGCCGTCGGCCAGCTCGGTCTGCGGGCTGTGTGCGAGGCCGTGCGCGAGGGACAGATGCCCGGATGGATCTGCTCCTCCCGGCCCGCCGTCGGGGTGTGCCCGACGCTGTGGGACAGGACCCTGTGCGTCGACGTCGATGCTCACGGGGTGACCCTCATGTCTATCACCGGTGAGGAGGTCACCACACTGGTGGTCTCCTTCGGGCAGGCACTGGCCGACGCTTGCGAGGTGGGGCCGGCCCTGGAGCAGCTGGCCTCTCACGCTCTGCCGCAGCGCCTGACTCGGCCCTGAGGCCGTCAGCTCAGCCGCGGCTGCGACCAGCTGGCCGCAAAAGCCGAAACGGGGGATACCACCATGCGGTGGCATCCCCCGTTGGCCCCCAGCCGCTCGAGCTGGAGAGCCTTCCGGTCAGCGAACCTCGTAGGTCGTGCAGGCGGCGGTGTCGCCCCCGACGGTCACGGCCTCGGCCGTGCACATGAGGTCCTTGTTGTGGACGCACTCGAGGCGCTGGCAGGCACCCACGTGGCCCTCGGCCACCGGCAGGCCGCCGCGGGCGTCGAGGCTGATGAAGGTGTCGCAGGCCGGTGCGCCGTTGTCGCCACCAACGGTGATGGCGAAGGCGGTGCAGCCGCCGTTGTTGAAGGCGCAGGAGGTGGTGGTGCAGGTGGAGATCTTGGTGACGGACATGGTGCTTTTCCTTTCGAGCGGATGTGCGCTGCGGACATGAATAACGTAAATCCGCGTCCGCTCCCCGGCAACGAAGGGCAGCCTGCCCTGCCTCGCAGCGCACCGAAGAACGTTGAAATGACGCCGTTTTAGCGGCTAAGGAGGAGGTGTTCCGGTCTGTTTGAGGCCCTCGGGGAAAGTCTGGGTTGTGTGCCGTCGGTTTTCGTTATTCCTCCCAGGTAAGGCAGTCCTGCGCGAGTGCGGTCGAGGACTTTCCGCTGCGCGGAGGGCGTTGACGTCAAGGGCGGGGCGAGCTGTGCCCGCCCCGCCTCAGGGGAGTCGCTGTTGCCTGGGCCGCCCGGACAGACCGGCGAGCCCGAAGGCCGTGCGCCGATCAGCTGTGTGCGGCGGCCACGGCCAGGCGCAGAGAGTCCGTGAAACGTGTCTCGCGCTCGGCTGCGCTCATGTCGCTGGAGTGGTCCAGCAGGTGGTCGGAGACGGTCAGGATCGCCAATGCCTGCTTGTCGTACTCGGCGGCGACTCCGTAGAGGGCGGCGGCCTCCATCTCCACTCCCAGGACCCCGTACCTCGCCAGCGCCTCCGTCTGCCCCTGGGGGGTGAAGTAGAAGTGGTCCCGCGATATGACGGTGCCCAGGTGGACTGCTCCGCCGGCCTGAGCCCCCTCGAGCTGCGAGGCCTGGTACGCGGCCGCTGCCAGCCGGAAGTCCGCCACGGCGCTGAAGTTGACGCCCGGGATGCGCAGCTGGTTCATGGAGGAGTCCGTGTGGGCTCCGGTGGCCACAATGACATCGCCGACCTTGACCTTCGGGGACAGAGCGCCGGCAGTGCCCACCCGAATGATCCGCTCCACCCCGAACTGGCTGAACAGCTCGGTGGCATAGATCGTGAAGGAGGGCTGCCCCATCCCCGAGCCCATGACACTCAGCGGCCTGCCGTTCACGGTCCCGGTGAAGCCCAGCATCCCGCGCACGTCGGTGACCAGGCGGGCATCGTCCATGAGGAGCTCAGCAATGCGCTGGGCCCGTTTGGGGTCGCCGGGCATAAGGACGGCGGGGGCGAAGTCTCCGGGCTCTGCAGCGATATGAGGGGTGGCCATGGGGGTCCTCTCGGGGTGGTGGATCAGGTACGAACAGGAGTGTTCAGTGTGGCATGGATCGCGTGAGAAAAGACAGGCGACCACCCTGACGACTGTCCGTATCGTGGACGTCAGACGACACATCGTGGTCGCTCGACTAGCGTCCAACGACAAAAGGGCCTGCGACCAGTCCGCAGGAAAAGGTGGCCCCTGGGCCGCCTCCATTCGTCATACCACGGAAGGTACTCATGTCCTCCAAGACAGGGGAGAGCGAGTCTCTTCAGGCTCCTCCGCGCGAGCAGTGGAGCGGTCAGCTCGGCTTCCTCATGGCGGCCATCGGCTCGGCGATCGGGCTGGGCAACATCTGGCGCTTCCCAGGCGTGGCCTACACCAACGGCGGCGGGGCCTTCGTCGTCCCCTATGTCATCGCACTGTTGGCGGCCGGTCTGCCGATCCTCTTGCTCGACTACGCCCTGGGCCACCGTTTCCGCGGCTCAACGCCCGCGGTCTTCCGGCGCATGTCCAGCAAGCTGGAGTGGCTGGGATGGTTCCAGGTCTTCATCTGCTTCGTCATCATGACCTACTACGCGGTGGTCGTGGCCTGGTCCCTGCGCTACATGTTCTTCTCCGTCAACATCGCCTGGGGCGACGACGCGGCGGGCTTCTTCCAGCACTACATCGGGATGGACCGGCTCGGCTCCGAGGTCGCCTACTCACCGTCAGTCGTCATGGGCGTGGCCCTGCCGCTGCTGTTCGTGTGGGGCTTCGGCCTGGTGGTGACCGCCCTGGGCGTGAGTGGAGGCGTGGAGAAGGCCAACAAGATCTTCCTGCCGCTGCTGGTCATCATGTTCGCCGGCCTCGTGGTGCGCGCCCTCCTGCTCCCGGGAGCAGGGGAGGGGCTCAATGCCCTGTTCACGCCCAAGTGGTCCGCCCTGCTGGACTACCAGGTGTGGATGGCGGCCTTCGGGCAGATCTTCTTCTCCCTGTCCGTGGGCTTCGGCATCATGCTCACCTACGCCTCCTACCTCCAGCGACGCCGCTCCAACCTGGTGGGAACCGGCCTCGTGGCGGGCTTCGCCAACTCCTCCTTCGAGCTGTTCGCAGGGATCGGCGTCTTCGCGACCCTCGGCTTCATGGCGCACACGCAGCACGTCGGGATCAGCGAGATGAAGATCACCGGGCCCTCCCTGTCCTTCGTCACCTTCCCCACCGTCATCTCGCAGATGCCCGGCGGTGCGCTGTTCGGGGTGCTCTTCTTCGCCTCCTTCTCCATGGCGGGGCTGACCTCCTTCATCTCCATCATCCAGGTGGTGGCCGCCGGCGTGGGGGAGAAGCTCGACCTGACGCCGAAGAAGGCCTCCCTCGTCGTCGGCATCCCGGCCGCCGTCCTGTCCTTCGTCCTGTTCGCCACCAGTTCGGGCCTGCCGGACCTCGACGTCGTGGACGCCTTCATCAACAACATCGGCGTGGTTGCCTCGGCCATCATCATGTGCGTGGTGGTCGCCTGGCTGCTGCGGCGCACCAAGCTGCTTCAGGACCACCTCAACGCCGTCTCCGAGTCCTGGATGATCGGCCTGTGGTGGAGGGTCCTCGTCGGTGCCGTTGTCCCCGTCCTGCTGGGGTACATGTTCATCCAGACCCTGTGGACGTACCTGTCCGAAGGATATGAGTCGGAGTCCTACTCCAGCGGCTTCGTCATGGTCTTCGGATGGGGGATGCTGCTGGTGGTCGCCCTGGGCACCGCCGTCATGAGCCTCATCCCCTGGAGGACCCCGGTGGACGAGTTCGAGGCCCTCACGCTAGAGGCCGCTTCCCAGGAGGAGGACTGAGATGACCGGAATCGCCGTGCTCATCATGCTGCTCGCCATCGTCATCATCTGGGGCGGTCTGGCGGTCTCCATCACCGCGCTCATCTCGCGCGGACGCCGCGAGGACCGCGACGCCCGGGCCGAGGCCTCGGCGCGGGCCCGCGAGCACATGCTCCATCCCGAGCAGGCCGACTGACCGGTGCGGTCCGCTGAGAGACGCTGATGCGACCGCCTGAGAAGAGAGACTGACTCCACCACCCGTCTGGGGTCCGGTTCGGCCGGTTTCCAGGCGGGTGGGACACAATACGCCTATGACTCAGACTGATGTGAGCCCCCGGGCACTGCCTCGCCTGGTGGCCTTCGACCTCGACGACACGCTGGCGCCCTCCAAGTCGGCCATGCCACCGGCCATGGCCACTGCGCTCAGGCGGCTGCTCGACGTCGTCCCCGTCTGCATCATCTCCGGTGGGCAGGTGGGGCAGTTCCGCGACCAGGTTCTGGCTCACCTCGACGCCGACGCCGATGAGCTCTCCCGGCTTCACCTCATGCCCACCTGCGGAACGCGCTACTACACCTACGACCCCTCCCGTGCCCAGAGCGATGAGGACGCCTGGACGCTGGTCTACGCCAACGACCTCACCCCTGAGCAGATCCGCACCGGTTTTGAGATCGTCGAGGCCCAGGCCCGACGCCTCGGTCTGTGGGAGGAGCAGACCTGGGGAGCGATCCTGGAGGACCGCGGCAGCCAGATCACCTTCTCCGCACTGGGGCAGGAGGCCCCCCTGGACGCAAAACGCGCGTGGGATCCCACGGGTGAGAAGAAGGCCGCCCTGCGTGACGCCGTCGCCCCACTCCTTCCGGACCTGGAGGTCCGCTCAGGCGGTTCCACAAGTGTCGACATCACCCTCAAGGGGGTGGACAAGGCCTACGGCATGAAGCGCTTGGCGGAGATGACCGGTATCGCGTTGGAGGAGATGATCTTCGTCGGCGACCGCCTGGACCCGGAGGGCAACGACTATCCCGTCAAGGCCCTGGGCGTTCCCTGCCAGGCCGTGAGCGGCTGGCAGGACACCGTTGCCTACGTCACCTCCCTGGCGAGTCTGATCGCCTCTGACGTGCACGGCGGTGAGGACCCGGCAGCCCAGGTCTCGCTGGGCGCTCGGCTCTGAGGCGAGCGGTGGTACGGACATCTTCAGGCCCTGACACCGAAGCCGACGCCGATACCGGCACCGCCGAGCGAGCAGGAGACCTGTGGGACGGTCTGCTGACGGCCGTGCGGCACTGCTGCGCCCTGGTCGTCACGGTGCTGCTGTCGCCGCGCCTGTGGTGGCGTCGTCGTCGCCCCGGCACCCGCACGGTGATCGGCACGGCGGCGATGATCCTGGCCTCCAGCACGGTCTCCCTCCTGCTGGGACTGTCCACGGCGACGGCCTCGACGCCGGTCGGCCCGCACGAGGCGACCTGGTCGACGACCCTGGACTCCACTGTCACGCTGGACCTCGGGCCGCTGGGAACCGCGTCGATGGAGTCCCCTGCCGGGGTCCTCGGAGTCAAGGTGGTCCTGGGGGAGATCCCGGGTGATCCGACACCCGATACGGCCAACGCAGCCAGTGTGGGGCAGTCCCTGTCCTCCGATGCGACCTCCTACCTCTCACTGGTCTCCCACCCCGACCTGACGATCCGGCAGGGCCTCTACGCACTGGCCGGCGACGCCCTGCGCCGGGCCGGGGTCGTTGAGGCGATCTTCCTGTGCTGTGTGGCCGCTTGGCGCCTGGCGCCGACCAAGCCCTGGCGCGAGACCGTCCGAGCCGGCGCCTCGCACCGCTGGGCCACCACCGTGGCGGCCTGTGCGACCGTGGCCACCGCGACCTCCCTCCTGGTACCGGCCATGCGCACGGCCACCTCGCCCGGCTCCACCCTGTCCGTCCTGGAGGGGACGCCGCTGGCCCAGGCCCGTTTCTCGGGACGTATCGCCGACGTCGTCACCGCCTACGGGCCCAAGGCGCGCACCTTCGTGGAGACGAACAAGGGCTTCTACGCCAAGGCGGACACCAACCTGCGGGCCGCCTGGAAGGCCTCCGAGCAGACTGAGGGCCTGGTGGACGTCACCGCCGTCGACGGCAAGGTGGACACCGAGAGCCTTCAGAGCCGGGTCATGGCCTCCTCCGCGAAGACCCTGGTGAATGCCGGTCCCGACCCGGAGCCCGGCACCGCCCCACAGCCCTCTGAGAGCCCGACGGCCACAGCGACGCCCTCGATCTCGGTGACCGGCGCCCGATCAGTGCCCGAGCGTGGACGCAAGACCGCCGTGCTCACCACGGACCTGCACTGCAACCTCGACGTCATCGCCTTCTCCGGGGTCCTCGACCAGCTCTCCGGCGCGGATGTCCACATGGATGACGGCGACCTGACCATGACCGGCTCCGACCCGGAACGGGTGTGCGTCGACGCGTTGACCCAGGCGGTCCCGAGCTCGACGGCGAAGGTCGCCACGATCGGCAACCACGACTCCGACGCCACGGCCGCCCGCCTGCGCGCCCAGGGGTGGACCGTCACCAACGGCTCGGTCCAGACAGTCGCCGGGATCACCTTCCTGGGGCACGACGACGCCGAGCGCACGACGGCCGCGGGTACCAAGTCCCGCAACGGGGAGACCACCGAGAAGATCGCCTCCCGCCTGGCCAAGGTCAGCTGCGGGCGCACACCGGTCGACGTCGTCCTCATCCACCAGCCGGCCACCTTCGACCCCCTCATGAAGGAGGGCTGCGCGCCGCTGCTCCTGGCCGGGCACGTCCACGCCGAGCGGGGGATGACCACGACGATCAGCCCCCGAACCGGCCTGCCCGTCACCGGGATCATCTCGGGCGCGGGCAAGGGTGGCACGTCCCTGGGGTCGGTCACCGAGGACGCCTTCCTCCACGTCATGTCCTTCGACTCCACAGGGGCGCTGGTGGCCTGGCGTGCGGTCATCCTTCACTCCGACGCCTCAGTGACGGTGGGGGCCTGGCGGTCCGTTCCCGGTATCGCCCCCGGACAGACCACGGCCACGATGGCCTCGACCCCCAGCCCGACGGCGTCGGCCACCCCGGTGCCGACACCGACCGGAGCCCCGCAGAGCGCGAGGCCCGAGGATGGCTCTGCGCCACAGGAGGGGGCAGAGCCCCAGGCGGAGAGCGAATCCTCGGACGGGTAGGGCACGGGGACCGTATGTGGCATACGCTCTCGTCCTGATAACCCTACGAGGTCCAGAAGAACTGCTGACGCACCACCGGTGAGGAGACTGACGATGTCGCGCATGCCCACAGATGCCGAGATCGATGAGATGAGCGAGGAAGAGCTCGAGGCCTACCTGGGCTCCGGTCCCGCTCAAGAGCTCGACCGACGCGCCCGTCGTGATACCGGCGAGGACTCCTCCGCGCGCCCGGCCTGGCTGCGGCGCTCCGGGGCCGAGCGGGGATTCGGCTGGCTGCTCACCGCGTGCGCACTCATCGGGATTCTCGCCTGCTGGGAGCTCATCACTGCCCAGCTCGACCTGCTGCGCAACCCGGACGCGGAGCTCGTCTGCGACGTCAGCCCCCTGGTGTCCTGCGGCGACTCCCTCAACGTGTGGCAGGGCAACCTGCTGGGGGTGCCGAACTCCTTCATCGGGGCCATCGCCTTCGGGGCCCTGGCCGCGATCGGCATGGTCCTGCTCAGCGGCGCGCGCCTGCCGCGCTGGATGTGGTGGGGGCTCAGCGCCGGCAGCCTCGGCGGGATCGCCTTCGTCATCTGGTTCCTGTCCGTCTCCATCATGACCTTCGGCAAGCTCTGCCCCTTCTGCATGGTCATCTGGTCCGTCACCATCCCGGTGGCCGCCCACTCCTGGGCCTGGACCGCGGCCGGCGGGCACCTGGGGCTGCGTGACAACTTGGCGCTGGACGTGCTCAAGGCCCGCTGGTGGATCATGGCGGCGATGTACCTGGCGGTGGTTCTCACCATCGTCATCGCCTTCGGCAGCCAGCTGGCGAGGCTGTTCGGGTGACTGCGCCCAAGGAGCGGAGGGCTCCGAGCGGGGCCGGTGGGAGGTCCTCGGTGGAGGGAGACTCGACCGTCACGCAGGACTACCTCAAGGTCGTCTGGGCCGCCTGCGAGTGGGGCGGCGTCGGCGCCTCCGTCACCGGCCTGGCCAAACGCATGGAGGTGGCCCCCTCGACCGCCTCGGAGAACGTGGCCCGCCTCGTGGAGGAGGGACTGCTCGTCCACGAGCCCTACAAGGCCGTCACCCTCTCCGAGGAGGGGCGACGACGGGCCATGGGCATGATCCGCCGTCACCGCATCCTGGAGACCTACCTGGTCACCCGGCTCGGCTTCGGCTGGGATGAGGTGCACGCCGAGGCCGAGGAGCTCGAGCACGCCGTCTCTGAGCGGTTGCTGGAGAGGCTCGATGCGGTCCTGGGACATCCCACCCGCGATCCGCACGGGGACCCGATCCCCACGGCCGACGGCCGCCTCATCGTGCCCGACCTGGTGGGCCTGGAGACCCTACCGGTGGGCTCCGACGGCGTCGTCGGACGGATCCAGGACGACGCCGAG
>CAJZFF010000041.1 GCA_915069725.1 uncultured Actinomyces sp. | reverse complement strand
GGACGTCGTAGGGGCTCTGGCCGCCGACGGTGACCCTCCGTGCGCCGCTGCTGCCCTCGGCGGTTGCCGCGGGCCGAACGCGGACGCGCCGAGGCGAGGCATCGGCCCCGTCCGGGGAAGCGGGCGAGTCCGTCTGCGCCTCGGCCATGGGGGCCAGGACACCGACTGCCTGAGAGGTCTGGACCCCCAGGGCCACCAGGATGAGAGCGGCGACCTGCTGGGGACTGAGCCCGTCAGTGGGCACGGTCAGCGTGGCCACCTCGGAGTACAGCGGCGAGCGCTGAGCATGGAGGGCCTCCATCCGCGCCAGGACGCCCGCGTGCTCACCCTGCTCCTCACAGCGCTGCTGAGCGGCACGGGCCTGGTCCGAGTCCGCGTCCGGGGCCATGACCGGGCGCCCGGCCCCGTCCCCCACGTGCTTGGCCGCAGTACTCGGAGAGGCGGACAGGTAGATGACTGTGTGACCGCGCAGCAGGTCTCGGTTCTCAGGGCGCAGCACCGCTCCCCCGCCCAGGGCTATGACACCCTGAGCCGCAGCCGGGGAGTCCAGGACTGCCCGCATGGCCCGGTGCTCGCGGTCGCGGAAGCTCTCCTCCCCCTCGGCGGCGAAGATCTCTGGGATCGTCATGCGGGCGCGCCGGCGGATCTCAGCGTCGGTGTCAGTGACCTGGACGCCCAGGGCCTGGGCCAGGAGCCTGGCCTGAGTGGTCTTGCCCGCGCCGGGCAGCCCCACCAGAACCAGGGGCAGCTGGTCGTCGCGCAGAGCGATGGTCGGAACACGCTTCCAGGTCATGATCGTGACTCCCTCTCCGTCGAGATCGCTGTGGGTCGTATCAGTATCGCCCGAGCAGAGCGACTTGCCACAAGACTCACCGCTCGGTTCGCCACTGCGTCCGTTCAGCGATGCGGTCCAGGTAGGAACGCAGGTTGCGTCGGGCCTCGTCAACCGAGTCTCCTCCGGTCTTGTCCAGCAGAAGATCGGCCAGGACCAGGGCGGTCATGGCCTGTGCAATGACCGCCCCGGGGACGACCGCGCACACGTCGGAGCGCTGGTGGAGCCCGGCGGCGGGCTCGCCCGTGGCCAGGTCGACGGTGCGCAGTGCCCTGGGCACCGTGGAGATCGGTTTGAAAGCGGCCCGTACCCGCACATCGGAGCCGTTGGAGATACCGCCCTCAATGCCGCCGGCGCGGTTGGTGGACCGGGTGAGCCTTCCACAGTCCACTGAGACGATCTCATCGTGAGCTGCCGAGCCCCGCCGAGCCGCCTCGGCGAAGCCGTCACCGATCTCCACGCCTTTGACGGCCTGGATCCCCATGAGCGCGGCCGCCAGGCGCGCGTCGAGGCGGCGGTCGGCGCTGACGTGGGTGCCCAGCCCCACCGGGACACCGGTGGCGATGACCTCGACGACGCCCCCGAGCGTGTCACCGTCCTTCCTGGTGGCATCGATCTCGGCGACCATGGCGGCACTGGTGGCGGGATCCGCGCAGCGCACGGGATCGGCGTTCAGGCGCTCGGTGTCCTCAGCTCTCGGCGGGGGTACGTCGTCGGGCAGGGCGACCGATCCGATCCGCACGACGTGGCTGACCAGGCTGATACCGGCGACCTGCTCCAGAATGGCCTCGGCCACCGCCCCCAGCGCCACGCGGGCGGCGGTCTCGCGGGCTGAGGCCCGTTCCAGGACCGGACGGGCCTCGGGCAGGTCGTACTTGAGCATCCCCGGCAGATCCGCGTGCCCGGGCCTGGGGCGGGTCAGCGGGCGGTTGCGGGCGATCTCGCGCTCGTCACCGGTGCCGGCGTCGATGAGCAGGTCGTGGGGGTCCACGGGGTCGGCGCTCATGACCGTGGACCACTTGGGCCACTCGGAGTTGCCGATCTGCAGGGCTACGGGGCTGCCGATGGTGCTCCCGTGGCGGATGCCTCCCAGAACCCGCAGCTCGTCGCGCTCGAAAGCTTGGCGGGCACCGCGCCCGTGCCCCAGGCGACGCCGGGCAAGTGCTGCCCGGATGTCCTCACTGGTGATCCGCACGCCCGCGGGCACGCCTTCCAGCACCGCGGTCAGAGCCTCGCCGTGGGACTCCCCGGCCGTCATCCATCGAAGCATGGGGTAGATACTCTCACACGCCGATGCCGCCGCTGGCGTCGCCCGACCTGGAGCGTCGATGTTGTGCGGGTCAGTGTGAGGTTCTCGAGGTATCCGCGGTGGGGGCGAGGGCCGCGAGGAGCGCGGTACGCATGAGATCGATATCGGGCTGCTGCCCGGTCATGAGCTGCACCTGGGGCACGGCCTGGTGAAGGAGCATGAGCCAGCCCGGGGCGAGGGCTCCCCCGGCGTGCGCCCAGGCACCGGCGACGGCGGTGGGCCAGGGGGCGTAGACGACGTCGAGCATGACGGCTCCTGGGCGGGTGCCCTCGGCCTGGTCCAGGGCCTGCCTCAGTGGGTGTGCCAGCGGGTCAGCCGCATGTGCGGGCAGGGTCGAGATGACGACGTCGGCTGCGGCCAGACGCCGGGCCGCCTCGGTGTTGGAGGCGGAGTCGGCCGGCTTCCAGGTGAGAGTCTCAATGTCCAGCCCCATGCGGTGCGCGGCGCTGAGTGCGCGACCGGGGCCGGCGTGTCGCCTGGCCACGACGGTGATCCGGCCGGCCCGGAGCTCTCCGAGCGCCGCGAGGGCGGAGCAGGCGGTGGCCCCCGATCCGAGCACCACGGCCTGCTCGATTCGCAGGCGGCCGTCCGGACGGTCCGGCGCCTGTGTACGGGCGGCCTCCCGCAGCGCGCCGACGATACCGGCGACGTCGGTGTTGAAGCCGGCCAGGAGCGCGCTTCCTGCACCGCTGCGCTGTGCCACCACGGTGTTGACGGCGCCGACGGCCTCGGCGAGAGGATCGATGACGTCCAGGCGCGCCAGAAGCGTCTGCTTGTGGGGCATGGTGACGCTCAGGCCCGCCCAGGCCGGACCGGCCTGAACCGGAGCGGCCAGCTCGGCGAGCAGGGCTGACATCGCCTCCGAGTCCGTCTCGCGCCGCTCGTAGGACCAGCCGTCCAGTCCGAGCCCGGCGTAGGCGGCCCGGTGCAGCACGGGTGACAGCGAGTGGCTCACCGGGCTGCCGATGACGGCGGCGCGGTGGCGGATCACCTCGGCCGGCGACTCAGCCACTCTTCTTCTCGCCGTTGCAGATTTCCTGGTTCTTCTTGCAGTAGTCGTTGAGCTTCTTGGTGTTGGCCTTCTGCTCCTCGTTGGTGGAGGCGAACAGGGTCTCACCGGTCTCGAGGTTCACCGTGACGAAGTAGAGCCAGCTCCCGGCCGGCGGGTTGAGAACCGCCTTGATGGCCGCCTCGCCGGGACTGCCGATCGGCCCGGGCGGGAGACCCTTGTGAACGTAGGTGTTGTACGGGTTGTTGGCGTCCTGAGTCTCCGCCTCGGTGGGGATGCCTCCATAACGTCCCAGGCCGTACTGCACTGTCGAGTCCATCTGGAGTAGGCCGTGGGTCTCGCCGTCTGTCTGCGACAGACGGTTCTCAATAACCCTCGCTGCCTGCCCGTAGTACCGTTCGCTGTTGACCTCGCGCTCGACGATGGAGGCCTTGGTCAGAACCTTCTGGTAGTCCTCCTTGGGCACCTTGAGCTCTTTGAGCTCGGTGACGGTCTGGGAGACCATCTTCTTGACCAGGTCCTTCGGCGTGGCGTTCTCAGTGACGTCGTAGGTGCCCGGGGCGAGCCAGCCCTCGACGCTGCCGCCGGCCTCGGCGGGCAGACCGATGGCCGCGGAGTCGGCGTAGGCCGCCTCGATCTGCTCATCGGTGAAGCTGCCGACCTTCTTGAGCCGGTCCTTGACGATCTGCTTGGAGACACCCGCGGGGATGGTCAGTGTGTGATCGCCCTTGCTCTCAGGATCGAGCAGCGCCTGGAGAGCGGAGTTGGCGGACATCTTCTTCTTGAGCTTGTAGGTACCCGGCTGGATCGTATTGCCCTTCGGGTTGTTCTTCGCCGCATTGGTGAAGGCCTTGCCGGAGGCGACGACACCCTTGCTCTGGAGGATGTCGCCGATATCAGCTCCGGAGGCCCCCTCCGGGATCGTCACGGTGACCTCGCCCTCGCCCTCACCCTTGTAGTCCTCGGCGTGAGTCGCCTGGGCGGAGGCGTCGCGCATGATCCCGATGGCCTTGTAGCCCAGGACGCCGACGGCCACGAGGGTGATGACGATGACAAGGCTCGTCAGCCAGTGCCGGCGCCGTTTGCGCTGACGGCGCTCGACCTTCTCCATACGCCGCTGCCTGCGGCTCTTGGGCTTGTCCTTGGCGTCACCAGCGTCCTCATCGCGCTGGATGCCGAGCTCGGCGAAGAAATCGTCGTGGCTCACGCTCTGCCTCTCTTGATCGGGTGGACTCGCTCACCGGCCGGGACCCCGGACATCCGCTCAGTGGTGATGGCCTGTTCGAGGATGACGACCGCTGCCGCTTGGTCGACAATACCGCGGAAGCTCCTCTCCTTCAGGCCGGCCGCGTGCAGATCCCGGTGAGCAGAGACGGTGGTGAGCCGCTCGTCGACCAGCCGGACGCACACCCGCTGAGGCAGCCGGCTCGCCAGGTCTCGCGCCCACTGGCGGGCGTCCCTGGTCGAGCTCGAACTGCCGCCGCCCATGTGCTTGGGCAGACCGACGATCACCTCGAAGGCACCGTACTCCTCGACGAGGTCAACGGCCTCGTCGAGGTCTGCACCATAGCGGTCCCGCCTGAGAGTTACCACAGGAAACGACAGGATCGCGTCCTGATCGCAACGAGCGACACCAATGCGTGCCTTTCCGACGTCGAAGGCGATGCGTACGCCGGGACGGAATTGCGTCGGGTCCGGTTGAGCCGATGAGTCTGTCACAGGATCTGCTGAGAGTGCGGGGCGGGCCGGTTTCCCGGATCAGGCCTGGATCTGCTCGGCGACGGCACGCAGCGCCTCGTCCAGGGCCTGAGGGTTCTGACCACCGCCCTGGGCCAGGTCGTCCTTGCCGCCGCCTCCGCCGCCCAGCACCTGGGCGGCGGTGCGCACCAGGGCACCGGCACGGATGCCCTGGTCACGGGCACCGGCATTGGTGGCCACCACCACGACCGGACGCGAGCCGACGACCGCACCGATGGCGACGACGGCGGGCTCGGCGTCACCGAGTCGGCTGCGGGTGTCGAGGACCAGCGAGCGTACGGCGTCGGCCGAGCCGACGGTCCCGAGGTCGGCTGAAGCCAGACGGACCTCGCCCAGCCGGACGGCGTCGGAGACGATGCCGGCCGTGCGCGCGGACAACACCGCCTGCTCAGCTGTGGCAAGGCGCTTCTCGGCGTCCTTCAGGCGTGTCATGAGGCTTTCGACGCGCTCGGGCAGGTCCTCGGGACGGCCCCCGACCATGGTGGAGAGCTGGGAGACCAGCGCGTGCTCCTTGGCCTGGTAGCCGTAGGCGCCCTCACCGACGAGGGCGTCGATGCGGCGCACGCCCGAGCCGATTGAGGACTCGCCCAGCACCGCGATGCGGCCGATGTGGCCGGTGCTGGGCACGTGAGTGCCGGCGCACAGCTCCTTGGACCAGTCACCCCCGATGGAGACGACCCGCACCTGCTTGCCGTACTTCTCCCCGAACAGGGCCATGGCGCCTGCAGCGCGGGCGGCGTCAATGTCCATGATCTCGTCGGTGACGGCCAGGTCCTCCGACAGCCTGTTGTTGACCCGCTCCTCAATGCCGGAGATCTGGTCCGAGGCCAGGGCGGAGCCATGGCGGAAGTCGAAGCGCATGCGGGAGGGCGAGTTCTCGCTGCCGGCCTGGGTGGCATTGTCGGAGACGATCTCGTGGAGCGCCTTGTGCACCATGTGGGTGGAGGTGTGGGCCCGGGCGATCGCCAGGCGGCGCGCCGAGTCGATCTGGGCGAAGGCCTTCTCCCCCACCGCGATCGTGCCCTCGGTCAGGGTGCCACGGTGGACATGCAGCCCCTTGACGGGGGCCTGGACGTCGTCGACCTCGACGGTGCCGCCGTCGGCCAGTCGGATCGTGCCCTGGTCGGCGAGCTGACCACCCATCTCGGCGTAGAAGGGGGTGCGGTCCAGGATGACCTCGACCTCGGCCGGGGCGGTGACGACGCTCTGCGGGAC
The DNA here is from genome assembly GCA_915069725.1 of uncultured Actinomyces sp. GTDB lineage: Bacteria > Actinomycetota > Actinomycetes > Actinomycetales > Actinomycetaceae > Actinomyces. Next base: position 3,610 of record CAJZFF010000041.1, on the reverse strand, counting down.
GCCGTCGACGAGGATCCCGGTGACGGTGGCATCGGCGGAGGACTCGGTGTAGCCCAGGAAGGTCGAGCCCCCGCCCATCTCCTTCTCCAGCTCGCGGAAGACGCGGATGTCGGCGTGTCCGGTCTTCTTGGCGCGCGCGTCAGCCCGAGCACGCTCCTTCTGCTCGTTCATGAGGCTGCGGAAGGCGCTCTCATCGACATCGACCCCCTGCTCGGCCGCCATCTCCAGGGTCAGGTCGATGGGGAAGCCGTAGGTGTCGTGCAGCTCGAAGGCGCTCTTGCCCGACACCAGCGGACGCCCAGAGCGGCCCGCCTCCTTCTTGGCCGAGGCCACCGCGGTGTCCAGGATCGTGGTGCCGGCGGCCAGGGTGCGGCGGAAGGCGTCCTCCTCGCCGTAGGCCACCTCGGAGATGGTGCTCCAGCTGGTCTCCAGCTCGGGGTAGGAGGCCTTCATGGCGTCCTTCGAAACGGTCAGCAGAGTAGGCATGGCGGCCTCGTCGACGCCGAGCAGGCGCATGGAGCGCACGGCCCTGCGGATGAGGCGGCGCAGGACGTAGCCGCGGCCGTCGTTGCCGGGGCGCACGCCGTCGCAGATGAGCATGAGAGCGGAGCGCACGTGGTCGGCGACGACCCGCATACGCACGTCATCGTGGTAGGCCTCGCCCGCCTCGGGGCCGGCCGAGCCGCGGCCGTAGGCTTTTCCGGACAGCTCCTCGGCGGCCTTGATGACGGGGAAGACCTCGTCGATCTCATACATGTTGGGCTTGTCCTGCATGATGAAGGCCAGGCGCTCCAGACCGGCACCGGTATCGATGGCCGTCTGGTCGAGCTTGCCCAGGAGCTCGAAGTCGTGCCCCTTGCCCTCTCCGCGCAGGAACTCGTCGAAGACGAGGTTCCAGATCTCCAGGAAGCGGTCGCCCTGGGTGTCGACGGCGGGACCGCCGTCGGGCCCGTAGGCGGGGCCGCGGTCGTAGTGGATCTCGCAGCAGGAGCCGGCCGGGCCGGGCTGGCCCGTGGACCAGGAGATGTCCTTGAAGGGAAGGAGCTGGATCCGCTCGGCGGGAACCCCGATCTCACGGGTCCAGTAGTCGAGGGAGACCTGGTCCTCCTCCCAGATCGTCATCCACAGCCGGTCCCCGTCCAGACCGTAGCCGCCCTCCTCGCGGCTGCCTGTCAGCAGGCCCCAGGCGTAGGAGATGGCCCCCTCCTTGAAGTAGTCGCCGAAGGAGAAGTTGCCGTTCATCTGGAAGAAGGTGCCGTGGCGCGTCGTGATACCGACGTTGTCGATGTCATTGGTGCGGATGCACTTCTGCACCGAGGCGGCCCGGGGCCAGGGGGCCTCCTCGGTACCCAGGATGTAGGGGATGAAGGGCACCATGCCGGCCACGGTGAACAGGATGGAGGGCTCGGGAGACACCAGGGAGACCGAGGGCCGGATCTCGTGCTCGTTCGCGGCGAAGTAGTCCAGCCAGCGGCTGCGGATCTCGGATGTGCGCATGGGGTCCTCATCCTGTTCGAGGTGTGCCCGGGCACTGCGGCTCTTGGGCCTGGTGCTGGGCGGGTGGACGGTGTGGTGTGGCCGACCGGCCGGCCAGGTACGCGGCGGAGACGGTGGAGCCAGTCGCCTGCGGGCGCGGAGCCGGTCGAGTTGCTCCGTGGTGAGCGTACTCCCACGCCGGGGCGCCCCGAACCTCTCATGGGTCCGGGGCGCCCCGGCGTCAGGTGGGCGTGAGGGTCAGCGCGAGTAGTACTCGACGACCATCTGGACGTCACAGGTCACGGGGACCTCGTCGCGCTTGGGGCGGCGCACCAGCGTGGCCGAGAGCTTCTCGAGGTCCACGTTGAGGTACTCCGGGACGGGGGGCAGCACGTCGCGGTGCGCACCGGCGGCGGCGACCTGGAAGGGCACCATCACCTGGGAGCGGGGACGGACCTGGATGGTCTGGCCGGGCTTGACGCGGTAGGAGGGGCGGTCCACGACCTTGCCGTCGACGAGGATGTGGCGGTGGACCACGTCCTGGCGGGCCTGGGCGATGGTGCGGGCGATCCCGGAGCGCAGAACGAGGGCGTCCAGGCGCATCTCGAGCAGCTCAACGAGGGACTCACCGGTCAGGCCCTGGCCGCGACGGGCCTCCTCGAAGACGCGCTGGAGCTGGGCCTCGCGGATGCCGTACTGGGCGCGCAGACGCTGCTTCTCCTTGAGACGGACGGCGTAGTCGGACTCGGTGCGACGGCGGGCGCGGCCGTGCTCACCGGGGCCGTAGGGGCGGCGCTCGAAGTAGCGCACGGCCTTGGGGGTCAGCGGGATGCCCAGGGCGCGAGAGAGGCGCACCTGACGGCGGGAGCGTGAAGAGCTCATGAGTGTCATTCCTGTCGGATCGTTGGTCGCACGCCGTGGCGGAAGCCGACGGCGCGGGGTCAAGCCTCGGTTCGGGCCGGGACCCCAGGAGGTCCGCATCGTCGTCGGCCGGTAGCACCTGCAGCAGGCGCCTTCCGTCTCCGATGTGGACAACTCGAGAACTGTAGCGTGCTCACCGGCGAAAACCCAGGTTGGAACCGCCCGGTGTGAGACGGTCCTCAAGCTCTGCCCGCCCCCACCTGAGGCATTCATGATGCGTGCTGTCGCTCATCGAGGATGCGCCTGACCGCCTCAAGGCGGGAGGTCAGCTGCTTCTCGAAGCCGTTTCCTGTGGGCCGGTAGTACCGGCTGCCCTCGAGCCCGTCGGGCAGGTACTGCTGGCCGACGACGGCGTGGGGGAAGTCGTGCGGGTAGCGGTAGCCCTTGCCGTGCCCGAGCCCCTCGGCCCCGGCGTAGTGGGCATCGCGCAGGTGAGCGGGCACGGCCGCGACCTTCCCGGCCCGCACATCGGCCAGCGACTCGTTGAGCGCCACAGTGACCGCGTTGGACTTGGGAGCGGTGGCTACTGCGAGCGCGGCCTCGGCCAGGATGAGCCCGGACTCCGGCATCCCGATCATGGCGACCGCCTGCTGGGCGGCCACGGCGGTGGACAGCACCGTCGGGTCGGCGAGCCCCACGTCCTCGGCGGCGTGAATGACGATGCGCCGGGCGATGTAGCGGGGGTCCTCCCCAGCGGCGATCATGCGCGCCAGGTAGTGCATGGTGGCGTCGGGGTCCGAGCCGCGCATCGACTTGATGAAGGCGCTGATGACGTCGTAGTGCTGGTCTCCGGCGCGGTCGTAACGCACCGCGGCCACGTCCGCGGCCCGCTCGACGTCGGCCACCTCGATGAGAGGCGACGTGCCGGAAGCGGGCGTCTGCGCCAGGACCGTGCCGGCGGCGGCCTCCAGCACGGTGAGCGCCTTGCGGGCGTCGGAGCCGGCCATGCGCACGATCTGTTCGCGCGCCTCCTCGCTGATGCCCACGGTGCCGGCCAGGCCCCTCTCGTCATCCAGCGCGCGATCGATCAGGCGCCCGATGTCATCGGCTCCCAGAGGCTGGAGCGTTAGGAGCAGGGAGCGGGACAGGAGCGGTGAGACGACGCTGAAGGACGGGTTCTCCGTGGTGGCCGCGATGAGCGTCACCCACCGGTTCTCCACGCTGGGCAGCAGGGCGTCCTGCTGGGAGCGGGAGAATCGGTGCACCTCGTCGA
>CAJZFF010000040.1 GCA_915069725.1 uncultured Actinomyces sp. | reverse complement strand
GGTCCATCGGCTGCTGTCGACCGTCCCCATCCACACCCTTCAGGTGGGTACCGACGCCGGACAGGTGCGTCTGACAGAGCTGTCAAAGACGCTGCGCGGGCTGCCGACCAAGCCGACCTCGCTGACCGACAGCGAGATCACCCAGGTCTCGAAGCGCCTGACCTCGATGGCCGGTAGGAACCTGCCCGTTCCCAGGCACATCGACCCCAACAAGGTGCGTCCCGACCGTCGCGCGATGCGTGGCCGCTGAGCGCCGCTCTCCACGTGTTTCAGCACCGCAGCACCCCCACTTCCCTTAGGTTCCTGCCAAAAAACCGAGCGAAACACTCAGGCAACACCCATGCCATTCCTGTGTCACGGGTAGGTCAATATAGTTGTCGAAGTCAGCCGCAGTGCATACGTGCGAAGTATGTGCGCCTTCCCACCTGGAGGAGATATGTTCAAGGACGCATCCGAGGCACTGACGTTCATCGAGAAGGAGAATGTCGCGCTGGTCGATGTGCGGTTCTGCGACCTACCCGGCGTCATGCAGCACTTCACCATTCCTGTGGCCGCTTTCAAGGACGAGGCCCTCACTGACGGCCTGATGTTCGACGGCTCATCAATCCGAGGCTTCACGGCGATCCACGAGTCGGACATGAAGCTGGTTCCCGATGTGACCACCGCCTTCCTGGACCCGTTCCGCGAGGAGAAGACCCTGGTCGTCAACTTCTCGATCGTCGACCCCTTCACGGACGAGGTCTACTCGCGCGACCCCCGCTCGATCGCCGCCAAGGCCGAGGACTACCTGCGCTCCACCGGAATCGCCGACACCTGCTACATCGGGGCCGAGGCCGAATTCTACCTCTTCGACTCGGTGCGCTACGAGGCCTCACCGGCCGAGTCCTTCTACGCCATCGACTCCTGCGAGGCGGCCTGGAACACCGGCCGCGAGGAGGATGGCGGCAACAAGGGATACAAGACTGCTTTCAAGGGCGGCTACTTCCCCGTCTCCCCCAACGATCAGATGGCTGATATCCGCGATCGCATGGTCCGCACCTGCCTCGCCTCCGGACTGGAGATCGAACGGGCCCATCACGAGGTCGGCACCGCCGGACAGCAGGAGATCAACTACCGTTTCAGCTCTCTGCTCGCCGCGGGCGACGACATGATGAAGTTCAAGTACATCATCAAGAATGAGGCCTGGCGCAACGGCAAGACGGCCACCTTCATGCCCAAGCCGATCTTCGGCGACAACGGCTCGGGCATGCACACCCACCACTCCCTGTGGAGGGACGGCAAGCCGCTGTTCTTCGACGAGCGGGGCTACGGCCAGCTCTCGGACCTCGCCCGCTGGTACATCGGTGGGATCCTGGCCCACGCCCCGGCGCTGCTGGCCTTCACCAACCCGTCGGTGAACTCCTTCCACCGCCTGGTCCCCGGCTTCGAGGCGCCGGTCAACCTGGTCTACTCGGCCCGCAACCGCTCAGCCTGCATCCGCATCCCGGTCACGGGCTCCTCCCCCAAGGCCAAGCGCGTGGAGTACCGGGTGCCGGACCCCTCCTCCAACCCCTACCTGTGCTTCGCCGCCGTCCTCATGGCCGGAATTGACGGCATCCGCAACCGCATCGAGCCCCGCGAGCCCATCGACAAGGACCTCTACGAGCTGGCTCCCGAGGAGTACTTCGACATCGACAAGCTCCCCGACAGCCTGGACGAGGCGCTGGAGGCCCTGGAGGACGACCATGACTTCCTCACCGAGGGAGACGTCTTCACCCCCGACCTCATCGAGACCTGGATCGACTACAAGCGCACCAACGAGATCGAGCCGCTGCGACTGCGCCCCCACCCCTACGAGTTCCAGCTCTACTACGACCTGTGAGCCGTTGACTCGGTTCAGACGGCGGCCCTGAGCCTCCTACGCACGAGGCTCAGGGCCGCCGTCGTGCTGTACGCCACCTTTCATGCTTGCATACCTATACTGCATTGCGGATATTCTTTCTCTGTCTTGATCCACTCCGAAGAGGAGATCCCACGATGAGGATCCGCCATCACGCCTCCCTCGGGCTGGCAGCCACAGCCTGTCTGGTCCTCAGCGGATGCACCAACGCCGCTGACTGGAACGCGAACCGGAGCTCGCAGATCCATTCCTTCGACACCTCGTCGATCCAGGCGCAGCCCGACATCATTGCCAAGCTCCCTCAGGGCGCCCTTGAGGACGGTGTCCTCGACGTGGCCGCCTCCACGGACTACGCGCCGGCCGAGTTCCTCGACCCTTCGGGCACGGCCGTGGGCTACGACGTCGACCTGACCAACGCGATCGCCGCCGTCCTGGGCGTCAAGGGCAAGGTGCACACCGCCGAGTTCGACTCGATCATCGCCTCGATCGGCTCGAAGTACGACGCCGGCATCTCCTCCTTCACCGTCACCCCCGAACGGACCGCGGAGGTCGACATGACCGCCTACATCAACGTGGGTTCGCGATTCAACGTCCAGGCCGGCAACCCCAAGGACGTCGAGACCTCCGACCACCTCAAGCTGTGCGGACGGACCATCGGCGTCCAGGTGGGAACCGCCCAGGAGACCACCATGCGCGACGCCGCCGACAAGTGCGCCCAGGCGGGCAAGCCGGTGCTGTCCGTGCGCTCCTACTCCAAGCAGTCAGAGGCCACCACCGGCCTGGTGGGTGGCACCATCGACGCCACCTACTCGGACTCCACCGTGGCAGGCTACGCCGTCGAGCTGACCGATGGTCAGATCGTCACCCTCGGCGAGATCGAGGACGCCGCCCCCCAGGGGGTGGTGACCGCCAAGGCCGATCCGCAGTTCACCGCCGCGATCCAGGCCGCCGTCCAGTACCTCATGGACCACGGCATCTGGCAGAAGATCCTGGACAACTGGGGCGTGAAGGACGCCGCCCTGACCACCGCAGAACTCAATCCCGCAGTGAAGGAGTGAGCAGTGACCGCCTCACCCGCCTCTGAGGACGACAAGGTCGTCCTCAACAACCCCAAGCCCGTCCCCCGCCCGGGGACGTGGATCAGTGCCGCGATCGTCACGGTCCTGGGGGCCATGCTCATCCACGGGCTGGTCACCAATGAGAAGTTCCACTGGTCCACGGTCTGGTTCTTCCTGCGTGAGGTCCACGTGGTCAAGGCCGTCGGATGGACGCTGCTGCTGACCTTCATGGCCATGGCCATCGGCATCGTGCTGGCGGTCACCACCGCGATCCTGCGCCAGTCCTCCAACCCGGTCCTGCGCTGGGTGGCGCTGGCCTACCTGTGGTTCTTCCGTGGCACCCCGATCTACACCCAGCTGGTCTTCTGGGGTGCGCTGTCCGCGCTCTACCAGAAGCTGAGTCTGGGCATCCCCTTCGGCCCCGAGCTGCTGACCTTCAAGACGACGACGGTCTTCACCCCCTTCGTCGCGGCGGTCCTGGGGCTGGGCATCAACGAGGGCGCCTACCTCTCCGAGATTGTCCGCTCGGGCCTGAACTCAGTGGACAAGGGTCAGAGTGAGGCCGCCGGTGCTCTGGGCATGAGCCGGGGCCAGATCCTGCGCAGGATCGTCCTGCCCCAGGCGATGAGGGTCATCGTCCCGCCCACCGGGAACGAGACGATCTCCATGCTCAAGACGACCTCCTTGGTGCTGGCGGTCCCCTTCACCCTGGATCTGACCTTCGTCACCAACTCCTACGCTTCGCTGACCTACCAGATCATTCCGCTGCTTCTGGTCGCGGCCATCTGGTACATCATCATCACCTCGATCCTCATGGTGGGACAGCACTACATCGAGCGCTACTACGGCAAGGGCTTCGACTCTGACAAGTCCTCCGGCCCCTCGGGCCGGGGCCTGTCGGCCCGCCAGCAGGCCATCCTCGATGCGCACACCACCAAGGACGATCCCTTCCTGGAGGTCACCCCATGAGCACATCCGCCCAGGCAGCAGCCGCCACGCCCAAGGTCGAGATCAGCGACCTGCACAAGTTCTTCGGTGAGCTGCACGTGCTGCGGGGCATCGACCTCGTCGTCCCGCCCGGCTCAGTGACGGTCCTCATCGGCCCGTCGGGCTCGGGTAAGTCGACGCTGCTGCGCTGCATCAACGAGCTGGAGTCCATCGACGCCGGCCGGATCAAGGTCGACGGCGACCTCATCGGGATGCGTGAGGTCGAGCGCAGGGGACGCATCGAGCTGCACGCCCTGTCGGACAAGGCCCGTGCCGCTCAGCGCGCCAAGATCGGTATGGTCTTCCAGCGTTTCAACCTGTTCCCCCACATGACGGCTCTGCAGAACGTCATGGAGGCACCGGTCCTGGTCAAGAAGACTCCGAAGGCCAAGGCCCGTGAACGCGGCATCGAGCTGCTGGAGCGGGTGGGGCTGGGGGATCGCCTCGACCACTACCCCTCCCAGCTCTCCGGCGGCCAGCAGCAGCGGGTGGCGATCGCCCGGGCCCTGGCGATGGACCCCGAGCTCATGCTCTTCGACGAGCCGACCTCGGCCCTGGACCCCGAGCTGGTCGGTGAGGTGCTGCAGGTGATGCAGGACCTCGCCGCCTCCGGCATGACGATGGTCGTGGTCACCCACGAGATGGGCTTCGCCCGGGAGGTCGGCGACCAGCTGATCTTCATGGACGGCGGTGTCATCTGCGAGTCCGGTGACCCCGTGGAGGTCCTCGACAACCCGCAGGCCGAACGCACCCGGTCCTTCCTCTCCTCGGTCCTGTAGGGGCGGGCCGGGTCAGGAGGGGGCCTGATCCCAGGCCCCGTCATCCCAGGAGGTCAGGCTCCACCCACCACCGGGATCGCCGTCGACGACGGTGATCCCGGTGTTGTGCATGGGGCGGTCAGCGACCCACAGCGGGTCCACGCCGCCTCCGGCCGCGGCCCTCAGGGAGGTCCACAGACGCAGCGCGGTGCCGTGGGAGACGAGCAGGGCCGCTGAGTCTCCCGCCCGTGCGGCCTGCTCGCAGATGCGGTCGATGGCCTCGTCGAAGCGCTGAAGCGTGTCGTGCCCGTCCTCCGGGGAACCGGGGATGCGGCAGGCAGGGCGACCCGCCATCCAGGCCCGGGTGGTGTCCACGTAGCAGGCCACCGAGCGTGCGTCGGTGTTCATCTCCAAGTCTGCGGCCAGAACCTCACGCAGTCCCGAGTCGACGGTGGCGCTCAGGCCGGTGGCGGCCTCGATAGGGGCAATGGTCTGCCTAGCGCGCAGGATCGGGGAGACCCACAGTGATCCCAGTCCCTGGAGCAGGCCGGCCTTGTCCAGACGGCCCGGCAATCCGTCGGCCTGCCCCAGTCCCACCTCATCCAGGGGATTTCCGGGGAAGGCGGTGTCGAGTGCCTGCATGACATTGGCTTCGGTGCGACCGTGGCGTACAAGAATGAGCCTCACGGCGGCAAGTCTGCCAGGTTCGTAGCGCGGGGGCCCACGACGACGGTGCGATCCTCATCGCCCAAAGACCTGCGTCCGGTACCGTCTGCACCCGGTCAGCTCCAGGGGTAGGGTCCCTCCGGTCGCCTTCTCGTGGCGCGGAGACGGCTGGCCCGCTTGGAGCCCTTGGAGGCTGCCGCCCCAGTATCTCGGCGGGACTGTGCACGAGAGCGCCGCGCCGAGCCTGCTGAACGTGGTGGCGATGACTCCGGGATGTGCGGCTCAGCCGCTGACACGGTGCTCGCCGGCGCTGAAGCGGTGGAGCCGTGGACGGCGGCGTCGGTGAAGACGATGCGCTCGGCGACTGCGCGCGCGTGGCGGGCGCTGCGGCGGTAGAGGTCCTCGAGCTCTCGCTCCCTGCCCGCACTCAGGCCGACGAGGCGCCCCACCAGACGGATCTCCCGGATCTGGATGGGGAGGACCTGGGAGCGCGGCCCCGAGGCGCGCCCGGTTCCCAGGACGATCGCCGAGCGCAGGCGGCTGGCCAGGATCCAGGCCGCGACCAGTTCTCCCCCACCGTCCGCGCTCAGTACCCCGGCCTGGACCGCGGCCTGGAGGGCGGCGACGGTCGAGGTGGTCCGCAGCTGGGGCACCTGTCCGGCATGGGCGAGTTGAAGCACCTGGGCGCTCCACTCCACGTCACTGAGCCCACCGGGGCCGAGCTTGAGGTGGCGGGCCGGGTCAATGCCCCGTGGCAGGCGCTCGGCCTCCACCCGCGCCTTGATCCTGCGGATTTCCCGCAGGTCCTGGGGCGCCAGGCCCTCCTGCGCCCAGCGCAGCGGGTTGATGAGCTCCTCGAAACGCCGGCCCAGGTCTCGGTCTCCGGCACAGGGTCGGGCGCGCAGCAGCGCCTGGCGCTCCCACAGGGCGGACCAGCGGCCGTAGTACTCGCGGTAGGCGTCCAGCGAGCGGCTCATGACGCCGTTGCGTCCCTCGGGCCGCAGGTCGCAGTCCACCTCAAGGGGGTGCGGGAGTGCTGCGGCCAGCAGTCCCATGACCTGCTTGGCGACGGCCTCGGCCTCCTGGGCGGCATCGTCCTCACCCACCCCGTCGCGGGCCTGGTGGACGAAGAGGACGTCCGCGTCCGAGGCGTACCCGATCTCACGGCCTCCCAGGCGTCCCATGGCGATGACGGCGTGCCGTGCCAACGCCCCGTCCCATCCACCGCTGGTGTCCGGCCCCGTGGCGACGGCCCCAATACCGTCACGCTGGGCAATGACCAGTCCGGTGGCGACCGTCAGCGCCCCGGCCAGGACCGCGTCGGTGGCGTCGGAGAGGATGGAGGCGGTGCGTGCGGGGTCGATACCGTCCAGGCAGTCCGCCAGTGAGGCCCGCACCTCCTCACGGGCGCGCACTCTCAGGACCGCCTGAACCGCCTCGAGCGCCTGCTGGGCAAGGGCCGCGTCATCGGGGCCGGTCAGGCTGCGACGGCGCAGGACGGCGGCGACCTCCTCCGCCAGGGCGCCGGATCGGCGGGGGGCGAGCTCGTCGTCGTCGTCGAGCCAGGCGATGGACTCGGGGAACTCCGCGAGGCGCTCGGTGGCCCAGTGGGCGCCGGAGAGGACCTGGCAGAGCCTGCGCGCCGCCACCGGCGAGTCCCGCAGCATGGCCAGGTACCAGTGCGAACCTCCGATGGCCTCGGACAGCCGCCGGAAGGAGAGCAGACCGAAATCGGGGTCGGCTCCCCCACCGATCCAGCCGATGATGACCGGCAGCAGCTGGCGCTGGATCGCGGCGCGACGACTGACCCCCTCGGTGAGGGCCTGGATGTGGCGCAGGGCCCCGTCGGGGTCCGTGTAGCCGACGGCGGCGAGACGCTCTCGCGCCGCCTGAGGGCTCAGGGCCATCTCGTCGGCGCTCAGGGCGGCTGCGAAGCCCAGCAGGGGGCGGTAGTAGATCTCCTGGTGGAGGGCCCGTACCCGCCGGCGCAGGTCCTTGAAGTCCTCCCACAGGCTGTCTCCGTGGCCCAGGCAGTCGCTGATGCCCCGCTCGACGCGGCGCAGGTCCTCCTCCTTCTCAGGAAGGTTGTGGGTGCGGCGCAGCCGGAAGAGCTGGCTGCGGTGCTCCAGCAGCCGCAGGGCCTTGTAGCAGCCGCTCAAGGCCGCGGCGTCGGTGCGGCTGACGTATCCGCCCGCGCTGAGAGCGTCGAGGGCCTCCAAGGTGGCACGCACGCGCAGGCTCTCGTCGGAGCGGCCGTGGACGAGCTGGAGGAGCTGGACGGTGAACTCGACGTCCCGCAGTCCCCCGGGGCCCAGCTTGATACGCCGGTCCACTCCACCGCGCGGCACGGACTCCTTCTCCACCCGGCGCCGCATGGCACGGGCGTCCTCAACGAAGTTCTCCCGCCTGCTGGCCTCCCACACGTAGGGCGCCACGCCCTGCTCGTAGCGGGCCCCGAGCTCGGCGTCGCCGGCGCAGGCCCTGGCCTTGAGCAGGGCCTGGAACTCCCAGGAGGCGGCCCACCTGCGGTAGTAGGCCAGGTGGGAGTCAAGCGTGCGCACGAGCGCACCGTCCTTGCCCTCGGGACGCAGCGCCGTGTCCAGTGGCCACAGGGGAGGCTCGGGCGCGGTGGCGGAGACGACGTGAGCGAGCTCAGTGGCCAGGTGCGTGCCGACCTCCACGAGGCGCTCCTCGCTGATCGGCTCCTGAGCCCCCTGAGGCTCGCGGGCGGGGCCGACGACGTAGACGACGTCGACGTCCGAGATGTAGTTGAGCTCGCGGGCCCCGGTCTTTCCCATGGCGATCACTGCGAGGGCCACGTCGTCGGCCTGCGGTCCGACGGCGGCGCGGGCGACGAGCAGGGCCGCGTCCAGGGCGGCGTCGGCAAGCTCGGTCATGCGGCGGCACACGGTGGGGACGTGCTCGATCGGGTTGGCGCTGGTGAGGTCATCGGCGACGATCGCCGTGAGCCGGTCCCGGTAGGCGCGCCGCAGCGCCGCGGTCGCCCGGCTGACAGCCTGGCCCGTTCCTCCCGGCTGAGGGGTTGTCTCACCACCGTCTGACGGGGCAGCGTTCGCAGGGCCGGCCTGCCCCAGCGCCTCCTGGACCACCCGCTGCAGCGCCTCACTGGGGCTGGGCTCCTCAAGGGAGCTCCACGCCCTGAGCGGTGCGAGCGCCGTGAGGCGCTCGGGATGGGCCACGAGGAAGTCGCCCAGGGCCTGCGAGGCACCCAGGACCGCGAGCAGGCGGCGCCTGTGCTCACGCGGCCCTGTGGCGGGGTCGCTCATGACGCTGCGCAGAAGTGCTGCTGGCGTCGTCGTCCCCCCGGGCTCGACACCGCCCACCGATGCCCGGTGAGCTGATTCGGCGGCGGTGGCGGCCTCAGCGAGCCGGACGAGGCTGAGCAGAGCCATGTCGGGATCGGCGGTGAGCGCCAGAGTGTCGATGAGCTCCTCACGCTCAGGCCCCAGCCGTATCTCAGCAGGTCGGCCATCCGGCCGCCTGGAGCGGTCCGCTGAGCCGCGTCCTTCGTGGTCACCCGCCTCACCGACGTCGTCGGCCTGAGTGTCGTCCAGCAGGAAGGGCAGCAGCGCCGGGTCGCCCAGGAGCTTTCCGGCACGGGCGGCGTCGTTGAATCCGGCCCGCAGCAGCAGGGTCCTGGGCGAGGAGCTGTGCCGAGAGGGGGACCCGATCGGCGCTCGCTTCTCGCTGCGGTCTTTCACAGCTGTCTCCTGCTCCGCTCAGGCGCGCGGGAAGAACTGGCTGATCTCGAAGTCGGTGACCTGGGCGTCGTAGGCCCGGTACTCGCGGCGCTTGTTGCGCAGGAAGAACTCGAAGGTGTCCTCGCCGAAGGTGTCCGCCACCAGGTCGGAGCGCTCCATGGCGGCGACCGCGCTCTTGAGCGAGGTGGGCAGGGCGTGGATGCCCAGCGCCTTGCGCTCCATCTCCGACAGCGCCCAGACATCGTCCTCAGCCTCGGGGGGAAGCTCGTAGCCCTCCTCGATGCCCTTGAGGCCGGCGGCAAGAATGACCGCGTAGGCCAGGTAGGGGTTGGCCGAGGAGTCAATGCCGCGGAACTCCACCCGCGCGGACTGGGCCTTGCCGGGCTTGTGCATGGGGACGCGCACCAGGGCGGAGCGGTTGTTGTGGCCCCAGCACACGTAGCTGGGGGCCTCGTCCCCTCCCCACAGGCGCTTGTAGGAGTTGACGTGCTGGTTGGTGACGGCCGTGATCTCCGAGGCGTGGTGCAGCAGTCCGGCGATGAAGGAGCGACCGATGGCGGAGAGCTGGTACTGGCCGGCGGGGTCGAAGAAGGCGTTGCGGTCACCCTCGAACAGGGAGAAGTGCGTGTGCATGCCCGAGCCGAACTCGTCGGGGAAGGGCTTGGGCATAAAGGTCGCCAGGCAGCCCTCCTTGAGTGCCACCTCCTCGACGACGGCGCGGAAGGTCATGATGTTGTCCGCCATGGACAGGGCGTCGGCGAAGCGCAGGTCGATCTCGTTCTGGCCGGGGCCGCCCTCGTGGTGGGAGAACTGCACCGAGATCCCCATCTGCTCGAGCATGAGGATGGCTTGGCGCCGGA
>CAJZFF010000039.1 GCA_915069725.1 uncultured Actinomyces sp. | reverse complement strand
GAGGCCACCAGGAACCGGGGTCGTATCAGCGCGCGCACGCCAGGCACGATACCCGGCCCCGCGCCTGCCGGGGCCGGTGGGTCAGCTGGCCGCGTCGTCGACCGCCTCACCGAAGTCGGGCACGTCCTGAAGTGTCAGGGTCCCGACATCCTGGCTGACCAGGCCCACGGCGGGACGCAGACCCAGCCACCACTGGTGACGGGGGCGACGGTTGTCGCGGTCGAGGTCGTCGTTCATACGGTCCAGCGGGTGGTCGGAGACCTTGCCTCGAACCAGTCCCACGTAGGAGGCCGTCGGCTCGCCGCGCTTGAGGGCGCAGGCCAACAGCTCCAGGGAGTAGGCGACGAGCTTGGTCGCCATGATCCGGTCGAAGGCCGTGGGGCTGCCGCCCTGCTGCTGGTGGCCCAGGATCGCCTCACGCACGTCGTAGAGGCCCTTGCCCTCCTCGGCGAAGATGTGGGCCAGGACGTCGGTGGTGTAGTTGACACTGGCCCGCTCGTTGCGGATCACCAGGTAGAGGCTGCGTCCCGAGCGGAAGGACTCCACCATCCGCTCGGAGTCGGCGGCCAGGCCCTTGAGCGTGATGCCCTCCTCGTTGAGGTAGACCTTCTCCGCGCCGGTGGCCAGGCCCGACATCAGGGACAGGTAGCCGCACTTGCGGCCCATGACCTCGGCGACGAAGCAGCGGTGGGAGGCCGCCGCGGAGAGCTTGATGGAGTCCAGTGCCGCCACCGCGTTGTTGAGGGCCGTGTCGGTGCCGATGCTCAGCTCGGAGCCGGGCAGGTTGTTGTCGATGGAGGCCGGCACGCACACGATCGGGATCTGGAAGGCGGGGTAGCGGTCCCGCTCGGTGACCAGGCGGTAGGCGCTCAGGTAGGCGTTGTAGCCGCCGATGACCAGCAGGGCGTCGATCTCATGGAGCTCGATGGCCCGCCCCAGTGCGTAGAGCTGCTCAATGGTGGGCACCTCGCGGCGCGTGCCCAGCTGGGCACCGCCGTCACCGACCCAGCCCTCGACGTCGGCCCAGGTCAGCTCGCGCACGTCGCCGTCGAGCAGGCCGGGGAAGCCGCCGTAGACGCCCAGCATCGTGAAGTCGTGGTCGATGCCCAGGCGCACGGCCGCGCGCGCCGCCGTGTTCATCCCCGGGGCCAGGCCGCCGGCGTGGATGATGGCGACCCGCTTGGGGCGGTTGGTGGACGACGGCGTCGCGCCCGAGTCAGTGGCCGGCTCGGCGGGAGGCGTGGACATGGTCTCGAACAGCTCGAGCATCCTGCCGAAGCTGGCCCCGCGGGCCTGGATCGCCCCGAGGTAGTCGTGGGCGGCCACGAGGTCCTTGACAGCGCGGGTGGCTGCGATCTGCTCCATCATCGGTAGGCGGCGGATGCGGTTGTGGCGCTCGGCGATGATGACCGGCTCACTGCCCGGATCCATGGACACCACCTCGCGGGCGGCGGCGCAGCCCAGCAGCGTGGACATCCAGCGGTCGTAGGCGCTGGGGCGGCCACCGCGCTGGACGTGACCCAGGATGGTGACGCGGGCGGCCTCGCCCAGCTTGTCGGCGATGACCTGGCGGACGTCGTCGGCGGTGATGCGGTTGCCCTCGCGGTCGGTGGCGCCCTCGGCGACGATCACCATGGACTCGCGGCGCCCGGCCTCGCGGCCCGCCTTGAGCTTGGAGCACATGTCCTCCTCCCAGTCCTTGCCCGGGGGGAGCTCGGGGACCAGGACGTAGTCACAGCCCCCGGCCACGGCCGCCATGAGGGCCAGGTAGCCGCAGTGGCGGCCCATGACCTCCACGACGAAGGTGCGCTGGTGGGAGGCGGCCGTTGAGGAGATGTCGTCGATGGCCTCCAGGATGCGGTGGAGGGCGGAGTCGGTGCCGATGGTCATGTCGGCGCCCACCAGGTCGTTGTCGATGCTGCCCACCAGGCCGGTCACCATGAGGACGGGATGGGCGGCGGCAGTCTCCGCGCTGATGTCGCCGCCGGCGACGAGCTCCTCGAGCAGGGAGGGCCAGTTCTTGCGGAACTCGTTGGTGCCGGTCAGGGACCCGTCGCCGCCGATGACCACGAGCCGGTCGATGCCGTGCTCCAGCAGGTTGCGGGCGGCCGCCAGCTGGCCGGCGCGCTCGCGGAACTCGGCCGAGCGGGCGGTGCCGATGATGGTGCCGCCGCGCTGGAGGATGGAGCCCACCGAGTCCCACTCCAGGGGGCGGATGCCGTCACCCCCGGCCACGGCCCCGGCCCAGCCCTCCATGACCGCGTAGGGCTTGGCCCCCAGGCGGATGGCGGTGCGCACCACGGCCCGCACGGCCGCGTTCATGCCCTGGGCGTCACCGCCGGAGGTGAGGACCCCGATGCGCAGGGGCTCACCGTCCAGGCCGAGGAGAGGGCCGGCCGACGAGCCGGTGGGGGAGGGGACGGTGTCTGAGGACATGGCGGCTGGCATGTGGGGTCCTTCCCTGGGGGCGCCGGTGGGCCGGGCTCCCGGCGTCGGCCGGGAGGGCAACAGTCCATATTGTTGCTGGTGAGCGCCGCCACGTCATCCGCCTGTGGTCCCAGAGGCGTGTCCTTGCGGCGGCATCCGCGCATTCGCCGGTTCGTGGTGAACCCCGGGAGGAGGGGAGTGATGTGTCCCCCTGCTGTGGGAGCAGGGGGCAGCAGGGCCGCGATCAGGGAACTACCCGTCTCTGCGGATGCGGAACCTGCGGGCCTCGGCGTCGAGGACGCGCTTGCGTCGTCGACCCCACCATCTGCCGCTCCAGACGCCGAGCAGCACCACGGCGCCGACCAGCGCGCTCGTCGCCGTCAGTGCGGGCATGACCGTCTCCCTTATCGAGCCTCCCCGTGTCAATTCATGATAATTCGCGTCGTGGTGGGTGGCTCAGGATCGGGAACGTACATCGCGGACGGGGACTGCGATCTCCTCCAGACGACTGGGAACGGACCGCAGTCAACTGGAGGACAACGCAGTCCTCGTAGGAAAAGTACGTTCTCGACGGCGCTCATGGGGAGAGACCGCATGCCGCGATCCAGTGGCGGTTTGATCGGGCTCTTACATGAGCGCTCTGGTGAGCGCCGCCGCGTTGGTCCTCAGATAGTGGACGTCACGCAGATAGACGGTGTCGTGGCCGTCGTCGAGATGGGATTGAAACGCAGTGTCGCCCTGCGCCGCCTGAGAACGCATGTACCGGACCAGATCGAGCAGCCGTCGGCACGTGGCCTCGATGATCTGAGACCGATTCACCTCCCCGTACTCGTCGCAGAACAGCCGAGCCCGCCGAGCCTGCTCGGCCAGAGAGCCGAATCCGACGGCGTTTTCTGGTGCGGTGAGTGGGGCGAAGCGATAGATCGCGTAGGCGATGTCGCGGATGCGAGGACCTGGATGCGCGGTGTCGAAGTCGATGATGCCGACCAGCCTGCTCTCGTCGAACACACAGTTGTACGGCGCGAAGTCCCCATGGCAGATGACCTCGTAAGGCTCAACTGCCTTCAGCATCCAGCCATCCAGCACCTCGGTCGCCAGGTCGCTGGTCACCTCGTGCAGTAAGCGCAGCGCCCGGGCCGCTGAGATAAGTGCGTCGTCGCTGCGCAGTGCTGCCGGCAGTGGGTAGTTGCCGGCCCGCCCTTCCATGAACTCGAGGATCTGCCGGCCGTCGTCGGACAGGCCCACAAAACGCGGGGAGTACCTGAACCCCCTGCGCTCCAGCACGGTGAGCAGCCACTCAACATTGGTGCTGCCCTGGTGCCGAGCGCGAAGGACTCTGCTGCCCATCTTGGTGACCTTGGTCGACCCTCCCTGAAGGTCCTCGGGAATCGCGATCATGACACCTGCCCCATCTCATCATCCTATGTGGATCGACGGCGCTCGTGGCCGGCGGAGGTCCCGGTCCGCACGCCCCGCCGTGAGACGCTGCGACCACGCTGTGTGAGACGCCAGCGGTTCGCGCCCGTGTCCGCCCTCCTAACCGGCCACTGGGACGTTAGGCTCATCACTGGTGCCTGCCCGGCCGACGTCGGCCCGCGCCCGCAAGCCATCCACATGCCCCGAGAGGATCAGCTGCATGGATCTGTACGAATACCAGGCCAGGAACCTGTTCCGCGAGCACGGCGTCCCCGTGCTCGACGGCGCCGTGGCCACAACCCCCGAGGAGGCGCGCAGCGCCGCGCAGTCCCTCCTCGACGCGGGAAGCGACCTAGTGGTCGTCAAGGCCCAGGTCAAGACCGGCGGCCGCGGCAAGGCCGGCGGCGTCAAGCTCGCCCGCACCGCTGAGGAGGCCGAGGCCCGCGCCCGCGACATCCTGGGCATGGACATCAAGGGCCATACGGTGCGCGCCGTCCTCATCTCCGATGGCGTCGACCTCGACGCCGAGTACTACTTCTCCATCCTCCTGGACCGTGCCGAGCGCCAGTACCTGGCCATGTGCTCGCGCGAGGGAGGCATGGACATCGAGACCCTCGCCGTCGAGCGCCCCGAGGCCCTGGCCCGCATCGGCATCGACCCGCTCGAGGGCATCACCCCCGCCGTCGCCCACCGGATCGTCGAGGCCGCAGGCTTCGAGGCCGGCCCCCTGGCCGACGAGGTCGCCGCCGTCATTGAACGCCTCTGGGAGGTCTTCACCGCCGAGGACGCCACCCTCGTGGAGGTCAACCCCCTGGTCAAGGCCGCCGACGGCCGCATCATCGCCCTGGACGGCAAGGTCACCCTCGACGACAACTCCCGCTTCCGCCACGCCGACCACGCCGAGCTCGTCGACAACGCCGCCACCGACCCCCTGGAGGCCCGTGCCCGCGAGGCCGGCCTCAACTACGTGCGCCTCGAGGGCGAGGTCGGGGTCCTGGGCAACGGCGCCGGCCTGGTCATGTCCACCCTCGACGTCGTCGCCGGTGCCGGCGAGCGCCACGGCGGCATGAAGCCCGCCAACTTCCTCGACCTGGGAGGCGGCTCATCGGCCGAGGTCATGGCCACCGGCCTGGAGGTCGTCGCCTCCGACCCCCAGGTGCGCGCCATCCTCGTCAACGTCTTCGGCGGCATCACCTCCTGCGACACCGTCGCCCAGGGCATCGTGACCGCCGTCGAGTCCCTGGGCGGGCTGCCCAAGCCCGTCGTCGTGCGCCTGGACGGCAACAACGCCGACACCGGACGCGCCATCCTGGCCGACGCCGCCATCGAGGGCGTCACCGTCGTCGACACCATGGACGGGGCCGCCGACGTCGTCACCGCCATCGCCGAGCAGATCAGCGGCCGGCCCGCTGGCAAGGAGGCCTGAGACATGAGCATCTTCCTGACTGAGACCGACCGCGTCATCGTCCAGGGCATGACCGGCTCCGAGGGCCGCAAGCACACCACCCGCATGCTCTCGGCCGGCACGAAGGTCGTCGCCGGCGTCAACCCCCGCAAGGCCGGCACCACCGTCGCCTTCGACGTCGCTCCCATCGGCCCCGGAGCCGGCGAGGTCCAGGCCGGAACCGTTGAGGTCCCCGTCTACGGCACCGTCGCCGAGGCCAAGGAGGCCACCGGCGCCGAGGTGAGCGTCGTCTTCGTCCCGCCCGCCTTCGCCAAGGGCGCCGTCGTCGAGGCCGTCGACGCCGGAGTGCGCCTCCTCGTCGTCATCACCGAGGGCATCCCGGTGGCCGACGCCACCTGGATGCGAGCCTACGCGGCCGACCACGGCGTACAGATCATCGGCCCCAACTGCCCCGGCATCATCTCCCCGGCCCGCTCCAACGTGGGCATCACCCCGCCCGACATCACC
Source organism: uncultured Actinomyces sp. (assembly GCA_915069725.1). Lineage (GTDB taxonomy): Bacteria > Actinomycetota > Actinomycetes > Actinomycetales > Actinomycetaceae > Actinomyces. Next base: position 4,314 of record CAJZFF010000039.1, on the reverse strand, counting down.
GGCCCCGGCCCCCTGGCACTGGTCTCCAAGTCCGGGACCCTCACCTACCAGCTCATGCACGAGCTGTCCGATCTGGGCTTCACCACCTGCATCGGCATCGGTGGGGACCCGGTGGTCGGCACCACCCACATTGACGCCCTGGCCGCTTTCGAGGCCGACCCCGACACCCGCCTGGTCGTCATGATCGGTGAGATCGGGGGCGACGCCGAGGAGCGGGCCGCCGCCTACATCCGTGAGCACATGACCAAGCCCGTTGTCGCCTACGTCGCCGGCTTCACCGCACCCGAGGGCCGCACCATGGGGCACGCCGGCGCCATCGTCTCCGGCTCCTCGGGCACCGCCGAGGCCAAGAAGATCGCCCTGGAGGCCGCCGGCGTCCGGGTGGGGCGCACCCCCAGCCAGACCGCTGAGATCGCCCGCGAGCTCTACCGTCAGCTGGCCGGAGAGGTGACCGCTTGAGCCTGGCGCGGCAGCGAGCCACCAGCCTGGCGTCCTGGGCCCTGTGGTCCCTGCGCGTGGGGGTCGAGTCGGTCGGCCTGGTCTGGCTGGTGGTGGTGCTGGCGACGATCGCCGTGTCCAAGGCGGCCGCCAGCCTCAACGCCGCGGCCATCCTCAGCGCAGGCGACGCCCTGCACACCGGGACTGCCCTGTGGAGCCTGGGCTTCGGGGGCTCGACCGCGCTGACCTCCGAGGACGACGGCGTGCTCAGTCTGCCGCTGCTGGGACTCACCCTGGTGCAGGCGGGCTGGACCTGGTTCTGTGTGCGGCGAGCACGCCCCTCCCGACCGGCGGCCGGGGCGGCCATCGTCGCCGCAGCGACCGTCGTCGCGGTCCTGGCCTGCCTCACCGGCCCCTCGGGACTGGACACCTGGCCCGCCGTCATCGGCATCGCCCTGCTCACCGGCGCCATCGTCGCCATCCAGCTCGCACGCGCCGGCCACGACTGGCCCCCCTTGACCCGCTGGTGGGAACGCCGTCCCCATTGGTTGGGGCCGTCCCTGTCACTGGCCTACGGGACCACGCGGGCCCTGAGCCTGCTGAGCCTGCTGGTAGTGGTCGCGGCCGTCTTCAACGGCGCCGGCCGGGTCTCGGTCCTGCACGACTCCCTGGCCGGGGACGGCTTCGTCGCGATGGCCGGCCTGATCCTGCTTCAGGCCGGCTGGGTGCCGACCATGCTCATCTGGGCCTGCTCCTGGCTCATCGGCGCCGGCTTCTCCGTGGGCACGGGCACCGTCTTCGCCCCCGACCGGGTCGTGGCCGGCCCCGTCCCACGTCTGCCGCTGCTGGGGCTGGTGCCATCGACGCCGCTGAGCAGCGTGGGCCTGTGGCTGCCCCTGGTGGTGACGGCCGGCGCCATGGTGGCCGCTTGGCGGCGTCGGGCGGTGCTCAACGCCCTGCGGGTGCGCTACGCCCTCAGCGCCGCCGGTCTGGCCGCCCTCCTCGTTGCTGTCGGTGTGGGGCTGTTGTGCCTGGCCGCCTCCGGATCCGTGGGGCCGGACCGGATGAGCAGCGTCGGCCCGCTGGTCCTTTACACCGTCATCCTCGTCTTCGTCGAGGTCGGTGTCGGACTGGCCTCCATGGCCGTTCTGGCCCACCCCTACACGCGCACCTGGGCCAGGAACACCCTGCCCGAGTCGGTCCTTCCGGCCGCCTACCGGCGGCACGATCCGCGCCAAGGTGCCGTCCATGAGGAGGACGACGAGGCGTAGACCCCGCGGTCAGCGCGCCGTCGGGCCCGTGCTGCTCAGGGCATGGAGGGCCGCATCCACGCCCTCGACGAGCTCAGGCGTCACCGCCAGGAGCGCCGTCCCGGCCCGGTAGGTCATCCCGGGGATGGGGGTGTAGAGGACGTTCGCCTCCAGGAGGGCGCGTCCCTCCTTGATATCCCGCCACAGCTCAGGATTCTCCCGGAAGAACCGCGCGACGCGTTCGTCACAGGCCAGGTGCTCCAGGACGTTGTCGGCCGACTTGTGCGCCGCCCGTCCCGGCAGCCTGCGGGGAGGAATGTCGGTCTCGTCGTCGTCATCAATGGTGGGGGCTGCCCCCTGGTACTCGACGACGACCAGCTGGTTCCCGGCCGGGGACAGCGCCAGGGCGTGGACGGGGCTGTCCACCGGCCGCTGGTCGATGGCCTCACCCCGGAAGTCGTCGGTGATCCGATAGCCCTCCAGGATGACGAACTGCTCGCCGTTGCCGGTGTTGAGGCGGCGCGTCAGGTCCAAAATCTCGGCCTGCTGCTCCGACACTGAGGCGGCCAGGTCCCGCATCTGCCCGACCACCTGGGAGTCGACCCCGGAGGCGGCCAGATCGGCGATGGTCTCATCGATCCGACTCGGCTCCAGGGCGTCGATGTCGGTCACGCCCAGAGACTCAGCGAGCTCGCGAAGGCGCGCGATATCGGCCTCGACCGCCACCTGCCGCTTGGTGCGCGCCGTGAACAGCGCCTGGCTCTCGGAGAAGCTCTCAGCGTTCCGGATCCGCCGGTTGACGGAGAGCTCCGCGGCCAGGTCGGTTCCGCCACCGGCGGGACTGGCGCTCAGGGCCGAGCGCGGCATGTAGGTCATGGCGAAGTCCAGAAGCGCCAGGCACGCCTGCCCCGGCGTGAGAGTGGCCAGGTGACTGAGGAGGCTGCTCGACGACGGCGCCGTGCTGATGCGGCGCCCCGGGGCCCCCAGTGTCAGGACGAGGGACAGGCTCATGGCCACCACCGCCAGCGCACCGATCGCGTAGAGGAGCCCCTGGGTGCCGCTCAACCCGCTCCACCACTGGGAGAACAGGCGCGGCAGGGCGGAGAGGAACAGGTCGTCCTCGGTCTCCTTGAGCTCGGGGGCCAGCTGCCAGACGGTGCGCACCTCGTACATGCAGCACAGGAGGAACAGCACGACGCTGACCACCAGGATCCCCAGACGGAAGCCCTGGCGGGCATTCGGCTCATCCCCCGGCGTCGTGGCCTCCATGGCATCGGCCCGCACGCCGCGCACCTGCTCGGCGGTGGCCCGCCCGGCCCGCATGGCGTAGAGACGCCCCTGGCGCAGGTCCCCGTAGGCGCCCCAGGTGACGGCCAGGTCGCCCCAGGTGAAGTTCGCCAGGGCCACCACCGAGACGATGAGAGCGCGCACGAAGGGCGGCGCCTCGGTGAGGTTGGGGTAGCGGGGAGCCGGCGCCCCGGCGACCGTCCAGCCGTGCACACCCGCGTAGGCGCGGCGGTGGGCGTCCAGGAGTAGGCAGGCGGCCATGAGGATGACGGACAGGGGAATGGCGCTCAGGCCACCGCCGTTGACCCTCCACAAGAACATGAGCAGCGCCGGGAAACCGCCGCCGGAGTCGCTCTGGCCGAGCTGCTGAGCGATCCTGGCGATGTAGGTGGCGTGGTCGCTGACCGACTGCAGGATGACCACTGCCGGCAGGATCCAGGCCACGATCCGCAGCCACACGAGGTTCTTGGCCCCTTCGAAGGCCGGGGAGTCCTTGAGGCGCCACAGCGTGATCGCCAGCGCTACCGCCATCGTGATGTTCGCGGTGCTCACCTGGTTGCTGACGGCCAGGACGTTGCTGTTCTCCTGGGTCATCGACCCCGAGGTCCACGGGTTGAAGGAGAAGGGCAGGCGCCCATTGCCCAGGACCGAGGAGAGCAGGCTGTTCTTCTCGAGCGCCCGGACGCCGTCATTGAGGGCCGTCAGGCCCGCGCCGGCGGCGAAGCCCAGCAGGGCCCAGTCGGAGGCCGCCAGACGGCGCATCCGGCCCGGTGCCAGGAAGACCACGAGCACCAGAGGCACCAACGGGCTGAGAACCTCCAGGGCGATGGTCAGCGCGATGCTCATCCCGTTACCCATGACGGACAGTCCTGCGCGGGTGCGCACCGAGCTCATGATCATGGCCACGACGAGCGACCAGGCTGCGCCGATGCCATACATGAGGAGGACCGAGCGCCAGCTGATGGTGCGCGTGCGCGCCAGGAGAGCAACCACCATGAGGCACACGGCCATGAAGGCCGCCGGAACGGCGGCGTAGGCCAGCCGCGGCACCATCACCAGAGCGGCGATGAGCAGCGGGATCATGAGGGCGTAGGCTCCGCGCACCACCAGGTTCAGAGCGCTGGATAACCCCGGGTGGCGGCTCCACCAGCGCCGGTAGGCGGAGGCGGCCTCCTGCCACCGCTCAGGGGGAGTCCCCCGATATACCGGTGTTGCTGCGATGTTGATGGGCGCAGTCATGTTGCGGACTGTATGCCGTATCTAAAGCCGCTCGCAAGGAAACAGGCCATTCGGTCGGGTGGTTCGCCGGAAGCGACATGGCACATGTCAGGGCAGGGAG
>CAJZFF010000038.1 GCA_915069725.1 uncultured Actinomyces sp. | reverse complement strand
CCTCTCGACGTAGCCACGCCGAGTCACTCATAGCTGTGAGATCAGTCGGCGGCCCGCATGGCGCGCAGCTCCTTCTTGAGATCCTGGATCTCGTCGCGCAGCCGGGCGGCGAGCTCGAAGTGAAGGTCCTCGGCTGCAGCATGCATCTGCTGGGTGAGCTCATTGATGAGCTCGACGAGATCACCCTGCGCCGCCCCGGAGAGCTTCTCACGCACCGTTGCCTCGGCCGCGTGCTTACGCCGCGCCCGCACCGCGGAGTCCTCGTGCCCCCGGTAGCCACCGGCCAGGAGGTCGGCGGTGTCGACGTCCTCGCGGGCGAGCATGTCGGTGACGTCGGCGATCTTCTTGCGCAGCGGTTGCGGGTCGATGCCGTGCTCGGCGTTGTAGGCCAGCTGCTTGGTGCGGCGGCGCTCAGTCTCCTCGATGGCCTCAGCCATGGCCGGGGTGATGGTGTCGGCGTACATGTGGACCTCGCCGGAGACGTTGCGGGCGGCACGTCCGATGGTCTGCACCAGGGAGCGGGTCGAGCGCAGGAAGCCCTCCTTGTCCGCGTCCAGGATGGATACGAGCGAGACCTCCGGCAGGTCCAGGCCCTCACGCAGCAGGTTGATGCCCACCAGGACGTCGAAGCGCCCCAGTCGCAGCTCGCGCAGGAGCTCGACGCGTCGCAGCGTGTCGACGTCGGAGTGGAGGTACTCCACACGCACGCCCCGCTCGGCGAGGTAGGTGGTCAGGTCCTCGGCCATGCGCTTGGTCAGGGTGGTCACCAGGATCCGCTCCTGGCGCTCGACGCGGGCGCGCACCTGCTCGAGCAGGTCGTCGATCTGTCCCTGCGTGGGCTTGACGACGACCTTGGGGTCCACCAGTCCCGTGGGCCGGATGATCTGCTCGACGACGCCGTCGGAGCGCTGGGTCTCGTAGTCACCCGGGGTGGCCGACAGGTAGACGGTCTGACCGACGCGGTCCTCGAACTCGGCGAAGGTCAGAGGGCGGTTGTCCAGTGCGGAGGGCAGACGGAACCCGTGCTCGACCAGGGTGCGCTTGCGGGAGGCGTCCCCCTCGTGCATGGCGCCGATCTGGGGGACGGTCACGTGGGACTCATCGATGACGAGGAGGAAGTCCTCGGGGAAGTAGTCCAGGAGAGTGTTGGGCGGGGTGCCGGTCTCGCGCCCGTCGATGTGCAGCGAGTAGTTCTCGATCCCGGAGCACATGCCGATCTGCTGAAGCATCTCCAGGTCGTAGGTGGTGCGCATGCGCAGGCGCTGGGCCTCCAGGAGACGGCCGTCGTGCTCGAGCTGGGCCAGGCGCTCGGCGAGCTCGGCCTCGATGCCCTCGATGGCCTTCTGCATGCGTTCGGGGCCGGCCACGTAGTGGGAGGCGGGGAAGACGAAGACCTGCTCGACGGTGTCGATGACGTCCCCGGTCACGGGGTGCAGCGTGGCCAGGGCCTCGATCTCGTCGCCGAAGAACTCAATGCGGATGGCGAGCTCCTCGTACATCGGGATGATCTCCACCGTGTCGCCGCGCACGCGGAAGGTGCCCCGGGTGAAGTCGATGTCGTTACGGGTGTACTGCATCTGCACGAAGCGCCGCAGGAGATCGTCCCGGTCGATCTGCTGGCCCACCTCCAGGGGCGTCATCCGGTCCACGTACTCCTGGGGGGTGCCCAGGCCGTAGATGCAGGAGACCGAGGAGACCACGACGACGTCCCGGCGGGTGAGCAGGGAGTTGGTGGCGCTGTGGCGCAGGCGCTCGACCTCGTCATTGATGGAGGAGTCCTTCTCGATGAAGGTGTCCGTCTGCGGGACGTAGGCCTCGGGCTGGTAGTAGTCGTAGTAGGAGACGAAGTACTCCACCGCGTTGTTCGGCAGCAGCTCACGGAACTCGGCGGCCATCTGGGCGGCCAGGGTCTTGTTCGGCTCCAGGATGAGGGTGGGGCGCTGGACCTGCTCGACGAGCCAGGCGGTCGTCGCGGACTTGCCGGTTCCCGTGGCGCCGAGCAGGACGATGTCCTTCTCCCCCGCCCGCAGACGCTCGGTCAGCTCGGCGATCGCCGTGGGCTGGTCCCCGCTGGGCGAGTAAGGACTGATGACCTCAAAGGGCTTGGCTGCGCGCTGGAGCTCGGTAACGGGACGCATACCTTCAGGCTACGCGGTCCGACCGACACCATGGACACCTCTGACCGCGCGGTCGCCTCGTTCATCATCCTGCGATCCCGCTGTCACCACACAGATACGTCTTTGTGTCCGGGAAGGAACCTTTCAATCGAGTTCACCTATTACGGTGGTTCTCGCAGGACGCCGGGTCGTCCCAATCCACGTTCATGTGGATGCTCATGGGGCCCGCCCCTGCGCCCCTGTCTTCACCCCCTGACTCCAAGGATCCTTCATGGCTTTCATCGTCGCCGTCTCCGCCACCATCGTCGGAGCCCTCGGCCCTGCCCGCACCACCTCTCGACGCAACAGCTGCTCGGGCTGAACCTGCCTTCCGGCTCTACCTCTCGGTTCCGCCCCACTGTAGGAGTGGGCGTGGTGTCCGCCGAAGTGAAGGTCTCCCCTGCCCTCAGGCGGTGGCTCCCGGCTCCAAGATCCGGGTGCTCCAGAGCCTGTCGACCTCGGCGCTCAGGTCCTCCAGCGCCCCGGAGTTGGACACGACGACGTCCGCAACGGCTCGGCGTTCCTCGTCGGTGGCCTGAACAGCAATCCGGGCCAGCGCCTCGTCACGGGTCATCCCCCGCGCAGCGAGCCGCTCCAGACGCACCTCGAGCTCGGCCTCGACGACGATGACGAGATCGAACAGGTCCTGCATCTGTCCCTCGACGAGGAGAGGAACGTCGTAGACCGCCACCCGCCCGGCCGGAACCGTATCCATCCGAGCCCACGCCTCTGCTGCGATGAGGGGCAGGAGGAGCTCCTCCAGGCGGGCACGTCGCAGGTCGTCGGAGAAGACCAGGCGCCCCAGGGCACCGCGGTCCAAGGAGCCGTCCGGAGCCAGGATCCCTTCCCCGAACTCGGCCACCACTGCCGCAAGACCGTCACTGCCCGGGCTGACGACGTCGCGAGCGACCTCGTCGGCGCTGGTCACGACCGCGCCGCGCTCCTCGAGCAGGCAGGCAACCGTCGACTTGCCTGAGCCGATGCCACCGGTGAGCCCCACGCGCAGGGCTCGGTCCTTCGGACGACGAGTGGAACGGGGTGCAGGTGTGTGGCGCATGACCCCATCATGCCGTGACCCGCCCGGGCCGGGCCAGCGTGCGGTGATACAGGCGAGACCGGTGGCTACCGGGCGCGGCATCGCCCTGTCAGCGCCTGGTCACTCGCCCCCTGCGGCCGCCTGGCCGTCAGTCGTGATCGTCGTGGTCGAACCGGGTCGTCTTCGTCCTCCCCGGCCCCGCCCGTAGGGTGCGACGCGCTCCTCGACCCGGGCCAGCGACTCCACCGCGCCCTGCGGGGGGCTCACGCACCGGGAGGCCTGCTCCGAGGCCCGGGAGATGATCTCGCGGATGATCGGTGCGCGAGAGTGGTCCTCCTCCACCCCGTCAACCAGGATCTCCGCCAGAGCTGAGAGGACCTGCACGGCGACCAGAGGGTCACCGACGGCGTCGACGAGTATGCCGCAGCGCTCTCCGGGCCGGTTCATCGGCCAGGACTCCATCGCGTCACGGCACTGGCGCCATGCCCGGCCGCTGGAAGCGCGGTCCCCGCGAGCCTGAGCGGCGTGCGAGGCCAGAGCCAGGGCGGCGCAGGCTGATTCCGTCCACCCCTGGCTCAGACTCAGCTCCGCGGTGTCGAGATGCTCCTTCTCCGCGCGCTCATTGGCGCCAAGTGCCGCCAGCAGCCGGCCGAAGGCCAGGCGGAGGTCGACGACCAGCTCCAAGGCGGAGTCATCCACCACCTCCGACAGTGAGGCGCTGACCGTCTCCGCGGTCGACATGGCGCGCTGTCGCACTGAGTCCATGCCATAACCGCGAGACAGCGTGAGCAGCTCACGGACCTCCTTGAGAAGCGCTCCCTGGTTACGCAACCGGGCACGATCTGCCGGTATGGCGCTCGTCACCGTCCCGTAGGACCGGCTGGCCAGACCTGCGGCCTCAGCGGCCATCCGCATCTCGACCCGGTACGACACGCCGTTGTTGCCGTTACGGACGTCGAAGCGGTGAGCGACGCCGCGCACGAAGCCGGTCATGACGTCATAGGCGTGGCCGACGGTGTCCCAGGCCGTGAGCTCCAGGTTCCCCCACGGCGTTGTCCAGCTCAGCGAGGCGCCCAGGGCGTGCTTTCCGTAGTCCGCCCGGTTGGCCGCCCTCATGACGAGGGCCAGTCCGACGGCGGTGTTCATCAGCTGCCAGGCCGAGGCCTCAGAGACGGCCTTCATGGGGCTGTGACGGATGAGTGCGATGGCCCGTTGCCACTGGGAGGACAGTCCCAGGTACTCGAGCCTGTCCGCCAGGCTCTGGAGTGACACGGCATCCGGAAGGTGGAGCAGGCTCAAGGAGGCGAAGGCGTCCTCGGCCTCGACGATGCGCTGGTGGGCCAGGTAGGGAACCAGCACCGCGCCCAGCCCCCGCGCGCTCTCCACGGGGTCGGCCTCGGCGCGCGCGGGTGTGGCCGTGGTTGTGCTGATGACGCCGGAGTAGTCATCGTGCATACGGGCGGTGGCCAGTACGGCTCCGGTATCGGTCTTGCCGAAGGAGAAGAGTCTGGCCTCACGGAGCTGCTCGAGGGCCTCGTCCCTGAGGCCGAGGACAGCCGAGAGCTCCACCTGGGCGTAGCGCAGCGGGAGCGTCGAACGGCCGTGAGCCGCCCGAATCTCCTGGCAGAAGGTGATCGCCTGCTCAAGGCTCATCCTGCTCGTGTCCGGGTCCTGGCCCAGCTGAACCAGCCACGCCCGGTCAACGGTGCAGACCGCCTCCACCACCTGGTCGGGCGCGCTCCCCGCATCCGCCCCCTCGACGTCGTCGGCGGCGACTGCCTTCCACAGGGCCGCTGCAGCGACGCGGCTGGGGCAGACGGGGTCGACATCCTCCAGAGCACGGGCAATGTCGCCCCAATAGCTCATATCGTCTCCAACGGTCGTCACATTCTGGTTCCGGCTTCTAGGAAGCAGGGAGCACGGGCCCCGGCCACAGCCTCGCACAGGCACGTCACCTGAGCGATGGGGAGAAGGCACCGAACGGCTGAGGGTCTCTGCCTGCGAAACAGGCAGAGACCCTCAGATGATGTCAGAGATCAGTCCTGACCACTGAAAAGGTGCGGATGCTCAGTTACCGGTGAGCTTCTCGCGCAGAGCGGCCAGGGCCTCATCGGAGGCCAGCGTGCCGGAGGCCTCCGACGGCGCCGAGGAGTAGGAGGTGCCGCCCGCGGGGGCTGCCGGAGCACCGGACTCCTGCTCCTCCTCCAGGGCCTTGGCGACCTGGGCCTTGTGAGCCTCCCAGCGGGCGTGGGCAGCCGCGTACTCGGCCTCCCAGGCCTCGCGCTGGGCGTCGTAGCCCTCGAGCCACTCGTTGGTCTCCGGGTCGAAGCCCTCGGGGTACTTGTAGTTGCCCTGCTCGTCGTACTCGGCCGCCATGCCGTAGAGGCTGGGGTCGAAGTCCTCGGAGGCGGGGTCGACACCCTCGTTGGCCTGCTTCAGCGACAGGGAGATGCGACGGCGCTCCAGGTCGATGTCGATGACCTTGACGAAGACCTCGTCGCCGACCTTGGCCACCTGCTCGGGGACCTCGACGTGACGCTGCGCCAGCTCGGAGATGTGGACCAGGCCCTCGATGCCGTCCTCGACACGCACGAAGGCGCCGAAGGGGACGAGCTTGGTGACCTTACCGGGAACGACCTGGCCGATGGCGTGGGTCCGGGCGAAGGCCTGCCACGGGTCCTCCTGGGTCGCCTTGAGCGACAGGGAGACGCGCTCGCGGTCGAAGTCGACGTCCAGGACCTCGACCGTGACCTCGTTGCCGACCTCGACGACCTCGGAGGGGTGGTCGATGTGCTTCCAGGACAGCTCGGAGACGTGGACCAGGCCGTCGACGCCACCCAGGTCCACGAAGGCACCGAAGTTGACGATGGAGGACACGACACCGGAGCGGACCTGCCCCTTCTGCAGGGTCTGCAGGAAGTTGGTGCGGACCTCGGACTGGGTCTGCTCGAGCCAGGCGCGACGGGAGAGGACCACGTTGTTGCGGTTCTTGTCCAGCTCAATGATCTTCGCCTCGAGCTCGCGGCCCACGTAGGGCTGGAGGTCGCGAACGCGACGCATCTCCACCAGGGAGGCGGGCAGGAAGCCGCGCAGGCCGATGTCCAGGATGAGACCGCCCTTGACGACCTCGATGACGGAGCCGGTGACGACGCCGTCCTCCTCCTTGATGCGCTCGATGGTGCCCCAGGCGCGCTCGTACTGCGCGCGCTTCTTGCTCAGGAGCAGACGCCCTTCCTTGTCCTCCTTCTGCAGGACGAGGGCTTCGATCTCGTCGCCGACGGAGACGATCTCGTCGGGGTCGACGTCGTGCTTGATGGACAGCTCGCGAGCGAGGATGACGCCTTCGGTCTTGTAGCCGATGTCGAGGAGGACCTCATCACGGTCGACCTTGACGACAGTGCCCTCGACGATATCGCCGTCATCGAAGTACTTGATGGTCTCGTCAACGGCGGCGAGGATCTCCTCGGTCGAACCGATGTCGTTGACGGCGACCGGGGCGGGGCTGGGCGTAGTGGTTGTCATTGAGTGGATGCTCCGAATGCGGATAGTTGGATCGGGTTGATAGGGACCGCGTGCTCCCCAGCGACGCGAATCGGCCCGGACCAATTCATCGACCTGGTTGGATCAGTCTCATAGGAGACGCCCAGGAGCGCACGAGTGAACCTTAGCAGTACGTGACGAATCCGTAACTAGACGATGCTCAAGCATTATCCCGTACATGCGTGCAATCGCTCACGTCATCTGATGACTTGATGTCAAAAGGATGACATGACGATCTCATTCATATATCACAGGCTTTTTCGGTCGATGAGCGGGGGGCCTGCAAGGGCTCTCTAGTGGGCGGCCTCACGCCAGGTCCGCCCTCGTCCGACAGCGACGTCCAAGGGGACCGAGAGCTCTGCGGCCCCGCCCATCTGCTCCTTGAGGAGGTTCTCGACCGCCTCGGCCTCTCCGGGCGCAACCTCGATGAGGAGCTCGTCGTGGATCTGCAGAAGAATGCGGCTTGTCAGTGCCTGCTCGCGCAGCGCACTGTCGACGTCAATCATGGCCTTCTTGACGATATCGGCGGCGCTGCCCTGGATGGGGGCGTTGAGGGCGGCCCGCTCAGCCATCTCACGGCGCTGCCGGTTGTCGCTGGTCAGGTCGGGCAGGTAGCGGCGCCGCCCGAACATCGTCTCGGTGTATCCGTCTCGGCGCGCCTGCTCCACCACGGACTCCAGGTAGTCGTGGACCTTTCCGAACCTGGCGAAGTAGGCGTTCCTCAGATCCGCCGCCTCAGCGTTGTCGATACCGAGCTGACGGGCCAGCCCGAAGGTCGACAGGCCGTAGGCCAGTCCATAGCTCATGGCCTTGACGTGGCTGCGTTGCTGGGCGGTCACGTCCTCGACCTCGATGCCGTGGACCAGGGCCGCGACGTAGCGGTGCAGGTCCTCTCCGCTGCGGAAGGCCTCGATCAGCGCCTGGTCCGCGGACAGGTGCGCCATGATGCGCATCTCGATCTGGGAGTAGTCCGCGGTCATGAGGCACTCGTAGCCCTCGCCGACGGTGAAGGCCTCGCGGATGCGCATCCCCTCCTCATGACGGGCCGGGATGTTCTGCAGGTTGGGGTCGGTGGAGGACAGGCGTCCTGTGGCGGCGATGGTCTGCTGGAAGGTGGTGTGGATGCGCCCGTCGGCCTGGATGGCCTTGCGCAGTCCCTCAACCGTCTGCCGCAGCTTGATGGCGTCGCGGTGCTCAAGAAGGTGCTCCAGGAAGGGGTGCGAGGTCTTGGCGTACAGCCCGGCCAGGGCGTCGGCGTCCGTGGTGTAGCCGGTCTTGGTCTTGCGGGTCTTGGGCATCTTCAGCTCGTCGAACAGGACGGCCTGGAGCTGCTTGGGGCTGGAGAGGTTGAGCTCCCGCCCGGCGGCGGCGTAGGCGCCCTCGGCGGCGTGAGTCACGCGGGCGTCGAGCTCGGTCTGGCGGGCATGGAGCACGGCGTCGTCGACGGCGATGCCGGCGTCCTCCATGACGGTCAGGGTCGCGGCCACGGGCATCTCCAGGTCGGTGAACAGTCCGGCGGCGTCACGAGCCGCCATCTGCTCATCGAGCACGGCCTGGAGCGGGAGCAGGGCGGCGGCCCGGCGCGCACTGGCCAGGTGGGAGGGGGGAACGGCCTCCTGAGAGGTGAGGGCCTCGAGGTCGAATGCGCTCTGAGACTCACCGGAGCCGCCGTCACCCCCGGCACTGCCCTCGTTGACTGCCGCCAGGTCGATGCCGAGCCAACGCTGGGTGAGAGTCTCGACGTCATAGCTGCGCTGCTCAGGACGGCACAGGTATCCGGCCAGCGAGGGATCTGCGATGACACCGTCGAGCGTGAGTCCCCGGGCGCTCAGCGCGTGCCAACTGCCCTTGGCGTCGGCGACGAGCTTGGGACGCTCCACGTCGGCCAGGAGCCGAGCCAGGACGGTTTCGTCCTCGGGCAGGATCTCGGTCAGGTCGATGGCGACCGCCCGAGAGCCGTCGGACAGTGACACGAGCGCGGCATCGCCCTCCACGGGCTTGAGGACACCGACGACATCGACACCCAGGGGGCGAGGGCAATCGCCCTCAGCCGCCGGCGATCCGGCCTCCAGCCACTCGGCCAGCCGCCCCGCGGCAAGATCGTGTCCCAGCGAGACGATCTCCAGATCGCTCAACGCGTTCAGGGCACTGGCCTCGTCTGCATCACTCGGCTCGGCGTGGTCGGAGGTGTCAGTGAAGCTCAGGATGCGCAGCGCCCGCTGGTGCAGGGTGCGGAACTCCAGGGTCTCGAACACGCGCGCCAGGCCGGCGCGGTCGGCCCCCGTGAGGCGCAGGTCGGTGCGGGGCTCGATCCCGAGGTCCAGGTCGGTGAGCAGGCGGTTGAGGCGGCGGTTGCGCACGACGTCGTCGAGGTGATCGCGCAGCGACTGTCCGGCCTTGCCCTTGATCTGGTCCGCGTGAGCGATGACGCCGTCGAGCCCGTCATAGAGGTTGAGCCACTTGGCGGCGGTCTTGGGGCCCACGCCCGGAACCCCGGGCAGGTTGTCGCTGGTCTCGCCGACCAAGGCGGCCAGGTGCGGGTAGCGCTCGGGCGTCACCCCGTAGCGCTCCTCCACCTCCTGAGGAGTCATGCGCCGCAGTGTTGAGACGCCCTTGACCGGGTAGAGCACGGTGCACCGCTCGGTGACCGTCTGGAAGGAGTCGCGGTCCCCCGAGCAGATGAGAACCTCCATGCCCTCGGCCTGGGCCGAGACCGCCAGGGTGGCCAGGATGTCGTCGGCCTCGTAGCCCGGCGCGGTGAGCGCTTTGACGCCCATGGCCTCCAGGACCTCCTGGATGAGCTCGACCTGCCCGAGGAAGGGCTGCGGTGTCTCATCGCGGGTTCCCTTGTACTCGGCGTACTCCTCGGTGCGGAAGGTGCCTCCCGGCAGGTCGAAGGCGACCGCCACGTGCGTCGGCTGCTCGTTGTCCAGCAGCGAGAGGAACATGGAGACGAAACCGTGAACGGCGTTGGTGGACTGCCCGGTCGACGTCGTGAAGTTGTCGACGGGCAGCGCGTAGAAGGCGCGGAAGGCCATCGAGTGTCCGTCGATCAGAAGAAGCCTCTCGGGAACCGGATCCGAGGGGGACTGAGGTGTTGGGCTCGTCGCAGGGCTGGTCGCGGTGGTGCTCACCGTGCCAGCCTAGGCCCATGAGCCATCCACAGTCCGACTCGCCCGTCTCCCCCATCAGCGTAGGGGACTCCAGTGACTCTCAGCCCTCTCCTGCCTCCGCCGACTCCCCGGGCTCGCCGGCGGTCGTCGGGCCGCTGGGCCCCGTGGGCCGCGTCACTGCGGCCTCCTACTCCGGAGCGAGCGCCTCAGCCGTGGCCTTCCCGGACCCCGCCAGGCG
>CAJZFF010000037.1 GCA_915069725.1 uncultured Actinomyces sp. | reverse complement strand
GGCGCGGAGGCCGCGGGGATCGATGCGGAGGTGCTCAAGACCTTCCAGCTCATGACCACCAAGCCGTTCATCTACGTGTTCAACATGGACGACGCTGGGATGAGCGACGAGGCCCGCCAGGCCGAGCTGCGCGAGCTGGTGGCGCCGGCGGAGGCGATCTTCCTGGACGCCCAGTTCGAGGCCGAGCTCGTGGAGCTGGAGCCCGAGGAGGCGGCGGAGATGCTGCACGACAACGGGCAGGAGGAGTCCGGCCTGGACAAGCTGGCCAGGGTTGGGTTCGACACCCTGGGGCTGCAGACGTACCTGACGGCGGGGGAGAAGGAGTCCCGCGCGTGGACGATCCGCAAGGGCGCGACGGCGCCCCAGGCGGCGGGTGTCATCCACACTGATTTTGAGCGAGGCTTTATCAAGGCCGAGATCGTGAGTTACGATGACCTGGTCCAGTACGGCAGCGTTGCCGAAGCCCGCGCTCACGGCCGAGTGCGCATGGAAGGAAAGGACTACGTCATGGCTGACGGTGATGTCGTGGAGTTTAGGTTTAATGTGTAGCGGAGAATTATAGAAGTTGTGCATTCAAGCGTATTGAAGACTCGCAAGTGACACTCAGTCCTGAGTGAAAATGCGATACAGGTTGCTGCCTGTAGATGCGGCAATTATCGGAAAGGAAGTTACATGGAGTCCACTTATCAGCATAAAGAACGGTTCGCCATGATGAGCCAGTGGGCGTCCAAGGGGGCAGGCTATGAGCGAGCATTACTTCCTATCGAGCTCAGTTTTCAAGAGCGAATCAGCACCATAGATAAACCTCCGTTTATCCCCGTCGACCTGAGAGACAACGGGGCAGAGCCCTTTAACCGGCAGGTGAGTTATCTCATAGACGCTTTTGATGCATTTCCAAGGCGAGTAGACCAGTCATTCGATTCGACGTGGAAAGCATTTGAGTCAACCTTGGATGAAGTTGACAATTCGACGTGGCACATTAATCCAAGGATAAAAAAGGTTGTAGATCGAAAATGTGTTCCTAAAGAAACTGTTGATTATCTGTGCGCAAATGTTCCAGTGCAAACTTGCGAGTACCTATTTAAAAGGCTAGTTTTTGATCAGAAAGTTCGCGATAGAGTTTTTAAAAGAGAAGATTTACTTAAGTTACTTGGGTACATAGAGAACAAGTATGATCCCACGAATGAAGACGACCGAAGAAAAGGCGCTATTTTACTTCGTAGGGTTCTACGAAGAGAAGAGAACCTCACCGTAGCGTCCGACACTAACTTTGAATTAGAAGAGCGGTCTCTTTCACTTTTGCTCATATCTGGAATACTGTACACGACTAGAAATGACAGAATTCATGGCAACTCTTTCTCTCCTTTTGTGAGCAGTGTTGCAAGTCTTAAAACCTATACGCACCCATACTTTGCGTTCATTTCTACATACTACGTGCTGCTCAGCATGTGGCTGCATCAAAACCCAAATGTAATTAACGGCGATAAAGAAACAGTAAAGACAAGCATGCACAGAAACATCACAGTCGCGAAAAGCATGTTCAGGAGGCATTGGAGTAGTTAACTTAGAACATACAACATAATGGTGTCCTCCTGTAGGTGCAACGGATGTTCGGCAGTTTCTGGGCGGCGTCTCTGAGGATAGTGATGATATTCCTCTTGTAGCGACAGTTCTTGGTGGGGATGGCCCTCCGGTGCTTCTCTACGTCTCGAAGGCATGGTTGATCGGGCGCTTGGGTGAGTTGAGAAGGCTGTTTCGAGTTGATTGGACAAGTCGCACATATTATTCCGAAAGATGAGGAGTATCCAGTGACGAGGTTGACTAAGGAAGTTGCTCCAACCCACTTGAAATTCAGACCCTTAAAAATGTGGTTGAACAGTTCGTAGAGCCTGCTAAGGCGCTAGGCGTCAACGTTGAACCGGGAGATTCGGTAATATCCGGTCCTGCGTTGGTGATGAAACTGATTGCCATTTACCGTTGACCTTTTATCGTCTATCTGATGTTCTGAAAAATGAGAGCAAGAATTGATTGGAGTCCTTTTTCTGGACTGCCGTCTGGGAAAGAAGTAATGTAAGTTCTGGAAACCGTGATTGTTGCCTGAGTCTGTCTCCGTCGTCGCGAGAGTTGCGGTTGGTCGCTTTTTCGTTCATGAAATGACTAGTTCTAGGGAGTTTCTAATCTCCTGGCATGTCAGGTAAACTGGCTCTTTCTCGTGCCCTATCTCCAACTGGTCGCCGCTTTGGATAGGTTGTCGAAAACGTTAAAGGAGTAGACTGATAATCTTGTAGAGATGCTGAACAGTGTAGCACTGTTTGGTGCAGTAGAAGAAATCGCGGTGTAGACAACTGGAAAGGTTGGAGGATGAACGAGATAAGTCCTTTGCGAGGACTCGACGGAGTGCGACAATCGCTAGTTCGACCAGCATATCGAATATTGACTAGTGCTCACGACTCAGTTGTTGAGTTATTCGACGCCGTAGACGCTCTGGACGCCGCGCGACGTAAGGCGAATAGTTCACCGAAGGGCCGCAAGTCTAAATCGGAGATCGACATTCTGCGTTCGGCGATCGTACTGACCTCAGCTGGACTGGATGCGTCGATGAAGCGGCTAGTGAATGACGTTGGTCGGTATCTCATTGGACGGGATGGGACAGGTGCTCGTCATGAGTATGAGGAACACCTGAAGAGAGAAATGGCGAAACGGAGGGTTTCTGAACCCTTCCATCAAGCAGTGTTAGCGGTTGATCCAGCAGAACAACTCCTGGTGTTCTACCTCGCCGAGAAAACTAAGGCTAGCTTTCAAGGCAGCAGAGATCTGAAGATTCGTGTCAGGCATACGTTGGGCATGTCGAAATCTGCTGTTCCGGATTCGGTTCTGAAGGATCTTGATTCCTTTTTTGAGGCGCGGAATAAGATTGTGCATGACATGGACCTGCGCAACCCATCGGCCGATTCGGTTGCGCGGAAACATCGTGACGTTGAGATGGTAGCAGAGCAATGTAACATGGTATTTGATGTAGCCGTTAGTCTAATTTTGGGGGCGGTCGAAGCATGCAAGAAAGCGAAGAAATAGCACTTACTCGGACTGGCGGATGTATGATTGAATTTAGGTTCAATGCCTGAATCTTCGAGTCTGGATGGCAATCGATCTAGTAGTATCTCATCGTGAGGTGTTAGGTGGCATGCTATGGCGGGTTGGAGTTTATATAATTTTCTTTCTATAACTGCCTTTCTTGGGCTAATCTGGTGGGGAGGCTATAGGTGGAAGAAGGCGAGCATTCCTTGTCTATCCGAAGAAAAGTGCAAGGAGTATTCAAGTCGGGTTGTTGCTGCGATATTTGAATGTGCACCCGATGCGGGAGTGTCGATTCCTATAAAAGATGAATACTGGCGAGCTGTCTTCAGCGATAGAGAGTGGATATATCTGTGTAGGTGGATGTCAGGAAAAGGGATGGTGAAGCTTCCTGAGGATTGGAGTAAGATTTCCGTCATTTTAAACAATCCACCTAGAGAACTGGCGCTAACACAGAAAACCTGGCAACTGCAGATTGACAACAAAAAAGAGAGAGTGGCTGTGACCAATATAGGAATTCTCGGCAATGGAAATCGTGTGCGTGATTTGAATGTTGGGGGGTGGCAGAATAATGCCGGAGAGGTAACAGGTGGGAGTAGTTTGGCCACCTCTGATGTCGTTGATTTGATAGAGGCTCTTCGAGTGGACGGAAATAGCCTATCGGGAATCGATAGAGTCCAAATTCAAGCTGCCGCCGACTTTCTTGAAAAAGAAATCCAGGATGGCGTATCGATAGATGCTATGGGAGTTGATCTGGTTAAGGTGGTGGCGCAGGTCTCTGAAATTGTGAAAACGGGGGCATCACTTATGGGTGCCTCTGTCTCAGTGCTTAAAGCTCTGGGGCTGGCGTAGATGTAGAGGTCGTTCAGCGGAACTCAAGATACAGTGCAGAGTGGATTCGGTTGGGTACGTGTAAGTTTTCGACCATTAGAGGGCTGACTGCCGGTAGAGTCGTTGCTGATCGCACGGCTACCGGAACCGCACGTTCCGTCGTCGCTCAGCTCAAGACGAGGTAACGATCGGCTGGCTCTCGCTTGGGTCGACCGTTACGGAGTCCGGTTCTTGGAATGTCGGCTGGAAGGATTCGCCCGAGCCGAGTCCAATGAGGGAACCCAATCCAAAGGTGCTCTTGATCTGCGTCTGCAGGTTCGCCGACCAGCGGGTCGCCGCCTGCGGGTCAACGAAGGTTCGCTGCGGGGAGCGGTCTAGATGTGTCGGCGGGCTGTCGGAGGGCGTGGCCATCACGCCCTGTCCCTGAACCACGAGGTGGACAGTCTGCCGGCGAGCAGCCCAGGCGTCTGGGGAGTGATCTTCAGTTGCCGGAACAGTTTTCCCCTCCAAGCTTGCTCAACCATACGACTAGCAGCATCGCCATAATTCTCAGTTCGGGCTACGATGGTCGTCATAGTGAACGGAGGGACATGTCGGGCTACTGGATCGACCGTCAGGTGACGGAGTTCGGAGAGCACGTGCGTGGATGGCGCATGGTGCTCGGCCTGACCGCGCAGCAGGTCTCCGAGCGAGCGGGCATCACCCGTGACACCCTGCGCAAGATCGAGTCGGGCAACCCCAACGTCAGCTTCAACAGCGTCACCCAGGTGCTGCGCGCCCTGGGCATCCTCGACCAGCTTGTCGACGCGGCCGACCCCCTGGCCAGCGACATCGGCCGCCTCCGCGCCGGCCGCCTCACTAGAAAGCGCGCCCGATGACCACTATCGAGGTCGTCTCCGATGCCCATGGCTCCCACCGTCTGGTCGGCCAAGCGCGTGTCACCCGATCGCGCGGCCAGGTCTCCACAACCTTTCTCTACGACCCCACCTACCTCGCCGAACGTGAGTGTCGGTCACGCAAGCGAATCGACTATCCCCAGGGGCGCTGAAGGAAGCGTCTGTAGGCTGCGCCCGGCCTAGCCCGGCCTAGCCCGGCCTAGCCCGGCCTGGGCCTGGCACAGACCCGGCCCCAAGCCGGGCTGACTGCGCCCCTCTCCCGGACCGGCCGCAGCCCGCTCGCCACACTCATCCCAGGAAGGGAACCCGGCAGCCTCATGACCATCGAGATGATCGTCGCCATCATCGGCGCCTCGGTTGTCGCCTACGCGATCGCCAACAGATTCCGCCTCATCGCCCCGGTACTTCTCATCGTCGCCGGCGTGGGCGTCGCCCTGCTCCCGGTGGGGGAGGAGATGTCCCTGCCCAGCACCGTGGTGCTCACGATCTTCCTGCCGATCCTCCTGTACTGGGAATCGCTGTCCGTCTCCCTCAACCGCTTGCGGCGAAGCCTGCGCGGCATCATCCTCAGCGCCACGGTGCTCGTCGCCATCACCGCCGCCCTCATCACCCTCATCGGCGTCCTCACGGGGCTGAGCGTGGGCGCCGCTCTCCTCATCGGCGCCTGCCTCGGCCCCACCGACGCCACCGCCGTCTCCAGCCTGGGACGAGGTATCAACCCCAACGGCCGCACCGTCCTCCAAGCCGAGTCACTCCTCAACGACGGCACCGCCCTAGTCATCTTCGCCATCGCCCTCCAAGCCGCGCATGACTCCTCCGGCGTCACCGCCGGCCTCGTCGCACAACAGCTCCTTCTGTCCTTCGGGGGAGGAATCGGTGCAGGAGTCCTCGTCGGTGCGGCAGTCACGAAGATCGGCATCCGGGTCCGCACCATCACAGACGACCCCATGCTGGCGACGATCACCGCCCTGGCCACCCCGTTCGTCACCTTCTTCCTCGCTGAAGAGGTCGGAGGCTCGGGCGTGCTCGCCGTCGTCACCTGCGGCATCGTCATCTCCCGCTTCGCCACCCCGCACATGTCCCTGGGCTCGCGAGTCCTCGGCATCCCCTTCTGGACGATCCTCACCCACATCCTCAACACCATCCTCTTCGTCATGGTGGGGGTGGCGCTCCCCGGCATCGTCGCTGAGCTCCCCCGTGCCGACCTCGTGCGCGGCCTCATCCTCATCCCCATCATCTACATCGCCATGGTCGCGGGAAGATTCGCAGGCCAGCACCTCATCATCTACTCCATCCGCGCCCTCGACCGCCGCCCCGAGCAGCGCCTGCGCCGCACCAACATCCGCGGCCGCATCGTCTCCACGGTCGCCGGCTTCCGCGGCGCGATCTCACTGGCGATGGCACTGTCCATTCCGACCTCCTTCGACGGCACCGCCTATGCCGAGCGCAACCTCATCATCCTCGTCGTCGCCGGCGCGACCCTCCTGTCCCTCCTCATCCAGGGCCTCGCCCTGCCCTACGTGGTCCGCTGGGCCAACGCCAGGCCCTCGGCCGGCACGCAGACCGCCGAGTCAGCCGAGTCGCAGGAGACCGAAGCCCTCGCCGACATCCTCGCCGACACCATCAGCCAGCTCGATGCCATCGCTGAACGCGCGGGCGTCGACGACGACGCAGCCATCGAGGCGGTGCGAGCCGACTACGCACGTCGTCACGACTCCGTGAGCAACGCCAACGCAGAGGAGGAGGCACGCATCTACGGTGACCAGGAGAGCGCCCTGCGGCTCGCTGTCATCGAGCACCTGCGCGAGCGCGTACACAGCCTGCGCTTCGCCGGTCGCATCGACGACTCCACCGCCTCGCGAGTCAACCGGCGCTTCGACGTCGAGACCCTCCACATCAACGGCCCCCTCGACGTCGAGTGAGCGGGCAAGGGTGAAGAACGGCAAGGCGGGGGTGGGGTGCCGGCGCACCCCACCCCCTTCATTGACCGGCTAGTCCATGGAGCGGACCTGCAGGTAGTCGATGTCGAACTGCGCTTCCTTGAAGTTCCTGGTGTCCAGCTGCCCCCAGTAGTGGCTCCCTGTCTGCGTGATGAGAAGGAGGTGGTAGGGGGTGTTGGCGCCGAAGCAGCGATCGAAGGCCTGCTGGTTGCTGGACCGCAGTACCTCGTGGAATCGCTGGTTGTCGAAGAAGAACGTGATGCGTTCCGGAGTCTTCTCCATCCGGTAGGTGTGCCAGGCGCTCAAGTTCGGCTTGTTGCTGATGCCCTTGCCGCTCTTGTTCTTCCCGGACTGGTCGAAGTGGACCGTCGACTCGGCGACTCCTTTGGCTCGGCCGCCCCCGTAGGTCTCGACGATGTCGATCTCTCCGCCGTTCGCGGCCCCGTCCGGCCTCAGCCAGATTCCGGCCCACAGGCCGAGGTGGCTCTGAGGGAAGCGCGCCCGTACCTCGACGGAGCCATACACGAAGGAGAAGAGCCCTTCGGAGGTCAGCGATGCCTCGTTGATGTGACGAACGGTTTTGCCCGTGTCGTGCTTGTTCTGCCAGCCGGTCTTGGGAGTTGAGCGCTTGCGCCAGAACAGGTGGCCCGCTCCGCCACTCACGCTGTGGGTGTCATGCGTGATGACGCCCCAGTCGTAGTCCATGTAGGTGTCGCCCTTGGGTTCCTTCTCCCGCCACCGTGCGGCGTTGAAGTCTGTGCCTTCCGTGAACTGCTCATCGAAGACAAGGGTGCTGAAGGAACGTGATGGAGTGCTTGCGAACGCTGTGGTGGGCGCGAGTAGGCCTGCGGCTGTGGCTCCGGCGCCCAGTCCGAGGGTGGTGATCAGTGAACGTCGTGTCAAAGGGCTCATTGTTCTCCTTCTACAAGTTACACGAATGGTATTCCCGGCGAGTGTCTGGTTTATTCTCGGCGTCACCTCCTGTGTTGCCAGCGAGTATGTGCCGTGTGAGCGCTCGCCTGGCGTGGTCGTGTCATCACGCAGAAGCTGACCTGCGATTGTTGTTATCCTACAAGGCGATTAATAGCCCGTCTCGTGAACGGGATACGGGTTGTGATGAATCTGAGGACGGACTCTCGGCGTGAAGGCGCGCAGTGAGGGGTGGGACGCGCCGACGTCCCACCCCTCAGTCAGTGCTCAGAGCCGGATGACCGGCTCATCGAGTGTTCAGTTCTTCGAGCGACGCCCGCAGTAGCAGGTACCCGCTCGCCGAGTATGAGCCTCGGTCACGTATGCCGTTTGCGGTGTCTACGCCACCGACTGCAGCGGCACGATGCTGTCGAGCTGCTCGCGCAGGGCCCGGTGCTCAAGCTTGAGCTCATAGTGGCTCTGCAGGTTCATCCAGAGCTCGGCAGATGTGCCGAAGTACTTAGCCAGTCGTACAGCGGTGTCCGCGGTGATGCCGCGCTTACCGTGCACGATCTCGTTGATGCGGCGCGGGGGCACGCCGATGGCCGTGGCGAGCTTGTTCTGGGTGATCCCGAACCCCTCGATGAAGTCCTCCATGAGGACCTCGCCCGGGTGAATTGGGTCGATCCGGTCAGTGTCAGTGGTAGTCGACGAGCTCGACATCATCCGCACCTCCTCAGTGATAGCTCCTCGCAGGAAGTGTCCCGGTGACTGCTCCTGAGGCCGTTGAGGTGCAGTAGGTGGCTGCTCGGACCGTGTGAGGGAGTAAGAGAGCCTACAGCGTATCGTCTCAGGTGGTACCGTATTCTGGTACGACTGAGGGAGGAGGTGCTCTGATGTCTATCAGTGCGAGTGAGGCGCGCAAGACGTTGTACCCGCTCATCGAGCGAGTCAACGCCGATCATGACGCCGTTGAGATTGTTTCACGTAAGGGCAGTGCTGTTCTTATGCCCGCCGACGAGTACGCTGCTTGGCAGGAGACCGCCTACCTGTTCCGATCACCTGAGAACGCGCGACGCCTTCTTGATGCGTATGACCGGGCTCGTGCGGGCCACACGGAGATGCGTGACCTCGACCAGGAGGACTGATGCGTCTCGTATGGGACCCGTATGCTTGGGAGGACTATACGCACTGGCAGAAGGCGGACCGCCGGATCCTCAAACGGGTCAACACGCTCATCGATGCGGCCCTTCGCGATCCCTGCGGAGGTATCGGTAAACCTGGGCGGCTCAAGTACGGCGCCTCGGGTGCGTGGTCGCGAAGGATCACTGACGAGCATCGCCTCGTGTACCTCGTTGCTGGTGATGACCTGGTGATTCTCCAAGTTCGCTACCACTACTGATAGTGAAGGCGGTCGTGTCGTCTTGAGTAGCGGCCGAGCGGTCCTCATGCCGGCCGACGAGTATGCGAGCTGGCAGGAGAGCGCCCACCTCTTCCGCTCGCCCAAGAACGCCCGGCGTCGGCTCGACGCATACGAACAGGCTCTCACGGACTCTTACCCCCGAACCTGACTGCATTGCAGGGGTGCTGGAGGGTGCCGGTGTCCAAATCGGATACAAAGGAGGCCCGGCGTTGCCAACCCGGCAAACACAACGTTGGAATCATGCGGTTTCTTCTTGCCGGTTCCGCCCCGTTCTGGGCCTTTGTGTCCGTTTTGGACACCGCCGGGCGTTCTGCGCTTGAGGAAGGTCGGGCCGCACCGCTGAGGCGGTCAGCTCCGCCGCCCAGGAGAGCACGGAGGGGTGGGACGCGTCGGCGTCCCACCCCTCGGTCAGTGCTCAGAGCCGGATGACCGGCTCATCGCGTGTTCAGTTCTTCGAGCGACGAGCCCGCAGCAGCAGGTACCCGCCGACAACCGCGACACCCGCAAGGCCCAGGACCAGCAGCGCGTTGGTCCCCGTGCGAGACAGCCTGCTGCCGGCCTTCGCCGCCTGCGTCGGTGCGGCGCTCGGCGCGCTGGCGCCACCGGTCGGCTGGGCCATGGCTCCATCAGACGGCCGATCAATCTCATCGGGCTCCATGCCCGGCTTCGACGGTGCCGCCGCGCTCCGGCTCGGTGCCGGGCTCGCGCTCGACGACGGCTTCCCAGGCTGTGTCGCCGCCGCGGTCGCCTTCGGGTTCGCCACCGACGGCGCTTGACTCGTCGCACCCGGCTTGGGGGCCGAGCTCGGCTGCGCACCCGGCTTCTCCGACGGCGCGGCGCTGGGCTGCGCACCCGGAGCCTGCGTGGGCTCAGCAGAAGGCGCCACCGTCGGGGCCTGCGTCGGCTCAGCAGCCGGAGCAGAGGACGTCTCCGGTGCGGGCGCAGCGGTCGGCCCGTCGGTCTGCTCAGGTGCGGAACTCGGCGCCGGGGCCGGCGTGGGCTCCGTACTCGGAGCGGTTGTGGGCTCCGGAGCCGGGGCGCTGCTCGTCTCGGGTGCAGCACTCGGCTCAGGCGCGGAGGACGGTGTCGGGGCCTGCGTGGGCTCAGCGCTTGGCGCGGCC
>CAJZFF010000036.1 GCA_915069725.1 uncultured Actinomyces sp. | reverse complement strand
TGGGACGGGTGGATCTGCGGGTGCATATTGTCCAGGGCCACGACGCGGTCGAAGGCGTCCGCCAGGTCACGCGAGATCGCGCAGCCGATGAATCCGGCGCCACCGGTCACGAGGCAGGTACGGGTCACGAGGGTCTCCCTTGGTGTAGTCGAGTCGGGGCGGTGGGACGAGCTCTCACGCGTCGTACAACGGCCTCATCACTATTCTCAGCGTTCCCGGAGCCGTGAGGGCCCGCAGCCGCCGTTGCCTTCGACACGCCTCAGAGGCGCTGGACACGAGCTCGTCCCTGCCCGGAGCCGCACGCCGAACATATCAGCGTTCGACCTCGGAGACCTCGGGACGCCAGCTCATGCCTTTGAATGCCTTGGTGACGAAAGCGACGATGTGGTCGGTGATCCTCACCAGCGCCACCGACAGACCGAAGACGATGACGCAGGTCGCGGCCAGCATCGTGTAGCGCTGAACCGGCACGAAGCCCGCCACGTTGATCTTCTCGAAGAGGACCATGATGACGACGTGGTGGACCAGGAAGATCGGGTAGGAGTACTTGGCGATGAGATCGACGAGCGCACGTACCGGCTGGATCGCCACATAGCGACCGACGACCACGAGGATGAGGAAGGCCGAGATGCCGACGAGTGTGGTGGCCACGTCCTCAGGAATCTCCTCGGGGAGCATGGCCGAGACGGCCAGGACCGCTGCTGCCGGAATGACGACGGCCCAGTGAACCCGCCGGACGTAGAGGACGAAGTAGCTGCCGAAGGCCAGCTCGGGGAGTCTG
Organism: uncultured Actinomyces sp.; assembly: GCA_915069725.1. Classification (GTDB taxonomy): domain Bacteria; phylum Actinomycetota; class Actinomycetes; order Actinomycetales; family Actinomycetaceae; genus Actinomyces. Next base: position 9,424 of record CAJZFF010000036.1, on the reverse strand, counting down.
GTCGTGAGGATCATCGCGGACGGGTAGCCCGCGAAGTAGCGCTGCATGACGATCACGGTGGCGGCATAGGCCACCAGGATGACGACGCCGGTGATGATCGGGAAGCGGTCGATGGCCCACAAAAGCGCTGGGAAAACGAGGTAGTACAGGAGGATGAACCCGAGGAACCACTCCCCCAGGAGGTAGGCGGTACGTACCTGGAAGTTGGCGACCAGACCGTCCACGCCGAGGACCGTGAAGATGAGGGAGCGCGTCGGGGCGCTGTTGGGCGGCCGCCCCCCAGTCGTGACGAAGAAGTAGAGCGTCGCGAGGATCCAGGCGGTCCAGAACATCGGGTAGATGTTGAGACAGCGCTTCCAGTAGAACCGTTTGAGATTGATCGGTCTCCGATAGGTCACTGTCAGGGCGGCTCCGGAGATGATGAGGAACAAGGAGACGCCCAACCCACCCACATAGATGCCGAAGGGGAAGTTGGTCAGGACGTAGCCGCCATCAGCCAGGTAGGGGTTGTTGAAGTGGGTGAGGACGATGAGAAGCGCTGCCAGGGCTCGGACCAGATCGAGGTAGAAGATCCTGGTCCGTTTTCTGGCGACCGGCTTGACACCCGCCGCCCCCGCCGACGCGCCCGTCTCGGTCACTCCCCGATCCTCCTGACTCGGCGGTAGGCACTCTTGAGGGGCGAGCGCACTGCGGTCGGGATCCAGCGGCTGACCTGATCCTTGACCTGCTGACGAGTGCTGCGAGCACTACGGATCTGTTGGACCATTCGCTGCTCGACGTCAACTCCCCAGTGCTGTGACACCGCGGTGGTGAACTCCCTGGTGTAGTACGACAGATTCGTCAGCTCGATCCTCGCGAAGGAGTCGGAGAAGAGCCATCCGCAGAAGTAGCCCGAGGCTTGCGCGACATAGCCGTAGGCGCGCTCAATAGCATGGAGGATGGTTCCGTCGATGTCATTCGGCTCAGGCGGGAAGTCCTCCCACTGCCAGTCGTGGTCGAAGAGCGGCTTGAGAGCGGCCGGCCGGAACCAGAACATGGTGCCCAGCGGGGCGATGACCTCCTTGTGAGCATCGAGCGGGACACTCAGATTCAGCTCTTTCTCAAGGAGCATCTTCGTGCGATCGAAGTTCGGCCCCCAGCTGTATGAGTAGATCGGGAAGTAGTCGGCGTGGTTGGGAGGGGTCGGCGACAGCAGACCGAGTCGGGGCTCCGAGTCGAAGGTGGAGATGACGTTCTCGACGAACTCTCGAGTCGGGAGGAGGTTGTCGAAGCACTTGCGGGCGAAGCCCTCGCCCACGGTGTACGGGCTCAGCTGGGTGACCTTCTTGTCATGTATGAAGCAGACGAGGTCGTAGTCGCTGACGACGTCCTTGCATCCCACCAGGAGCGCACTGACGTCCCGGCCCCGGTTCTCAATGAGGCGCACGGTCACGTTGTAGGGCAGATCCTTGCAGGCCTCCTCCACCAGCTCCACCTTCTCCTGGGATCCGACGGTGAGGATGAAATCCGTCCCCTCGGGCATGGACCGGGCGTAGGCGAGCGTGGGCTCCAGGAGGTCCATGTAGTACAGGTGCGCGATGAGGGCGACCTTCTGCGGCTTGGGCTCGCGGGCCACCGCCTGCGTGGGCAGGACGTAGGTGAGCTGGAGATTCTTGACCAGGTCCGCCATGTTCATGGAGCGCAGGGCGTTGTCCCAGATGAGGTTCGTGTCAAAGTCGGTGTGGTCGCGCAGGTACTCGTAGAGCTCCACGGTCGCGTTACCCACGGCCTGGTGAAGCACGTCCTCGTAGCTGTGGAAGAAGGAGCGGCGCTTGAAGATGGGGCAGCGCCTCTCCGCAATGAGCTGCTTGGGGGCGAAGAGGATGGGCTGCAGGGTGAAGCCCTCCAGGTCCTCAGTATTGACATACACGTCGGAGGTGAAGCCCAGCCGCTCGAAGCGCTGGGTGAAGGGCGCCTCGTGGAGCCCTACGGAATCCTCGTATGAATTGATCTGAGGAAGGTTGTCCCAGTAGTCCTGGAAGGCCTTGGAGGAGACCATGGAACGCCGGTAGGCGTGGAAGTGGGACTGAAGATGACGGGGCAGGTACCCCTCCAGGGCATGCCCGAAGGGGTCGCCGGGGGCCAGGTGGAACCAGGTGATGCCCCAGAAGTCGATGTCTCGGCCGGCCATCTCGGTGAACATCTCCTCGAAGGGGTACACCGGTCCCATGATGGTGGCGTTGAACAGGACGACCTCGTCGAACTCGACGAGCCGGTCCCAACCGTAGCTCTCCATGGCCGTCTTGTAGGCCCAGGCGTCCAGCCCCTTGTTCTCCCGCAGGATGATGTTGTCCGTGAAGGCGGTCAGCTTGGCATAGCTCTTGGCGGTCAACTCACCGTTGACGACAATGACCAGCTCGGAGAGGTTCTTGACCATGTCAGTGAGCAGGGTCTCCACGTAGGAGTCCACGATGCCCTGAGCGTCGAAGAAGAAGAAGATCCCGAGTCGCTTCGGGTCCTGGCCGAGCGTTGCCATAATGTCCCTTCTGGGCAGTGGTTCGAGCCGCTCACCGTGGCGGGAGAGCGAAGTAATACGGTTTCCCCGGGCGCGTCAGCCCGCGCTTGAAGCGAGGATACGGCGGATCTTGGCCGGGTCACCCCACACGCCCGGCGAGTCGTAGGGCCGGTCCGGGAAGGCTCCGTACTCCAGGGTGATGTCCAGGTTGTTGTCACGGATGTAGGCCTCGACGCGCTCGGCCAGACTCATGGGCTCACCGGTGCAGGCGTTGATGATGCCGTCGACCTCGGTCTGGTCCACGATCGCCGCGATCTGCCTGGCCAGCTCGTCCACGGAGATGAAGTCGTAGCGGTTCTTGCCCGTGGTGAAGGGGAAGGTGGTGCGCCCCTCCTCGGCGGCCTCCAGGAGCTTGGAGAAGATCGAGTTGCCGAACTTGTCGTCCCCCACGATGTAGTAGGCGCGGATCCACTGGGCGACGGCGTCGTGTGCTTTGGCCGACAGGAAGGTGGTCTCCCGCAGTGCGTTCTTGGCGATGCCGTACAGCGAGGCGGGGTTGCACGGAGAGCTCTCGTCGATGGCGCCCTCCCAGTAGCCGACCTCATGCATGGTGCCCATGACGGCAAGCTGCTTGAGACCGCCCGCATAGAGGTTCTCAATGAGGTTGACGTGCTTGGCCAGGTCGTCCATGTGGGCGGACGAGGCGTGCTTGAAGCCGTCGCGCCAGGCCATGTGCAGGACGACGTCGGGGCGCCCCATCTGATCGTAGATGTCGGCGTCCCCGGAGAACAGGTCCAGGGTAAGCCTCTCCGCCCGCTCGTCGACGCCGTCGAGTCGCAGGTCGAGGGCCTTGACATCCAGGCCGCGCTCCAGGAGCGCGGTGACGACGTGGCGACCGATGTAGCCGCCTGCTCCAGTGACGAGAACTGTCTTTGCCATGGCTCTGAATCCTAACAGGTGCGGTCGCGGAGCAATCACTTGGTTCTGCCGCTGATGGACATGAGGAGATCACCGTTGACGGTCGTTCCGTTCTCTGTGGTCGGGAACTGGTCGACCGCGGGATTGATCTCGACGACGGCGCTGCCGCCCTCGGTCAGCTCACTGGTGATCCTCACGGTGTACTTCTCACCAGCGCGCAGGACGAGTCCCTTGGCCGGGAACTCGTGCAGACCCTCGTGGAGGGAGTTCGCCGGCGCCGCGGTCTTGAAGACCCGGGCACCGGAGGCGTCCGTCACCTCGACGTTGACCACCGAGGAGTCGAGCCACTGGATGTCTCCGGCCAAGAAGGCGATATTGAGGGAGCTGACCTCCACGGTGGACGGCAGGCTGATGGTCTCGGTGACGCTGGCCCCATCGCCGAGGATGTTGACGCTCCCCGCCTGAGGGGTGTCGGTGACCGCTGAGTACGCCACAGGAGCAGCCGGCACGAAGTAGGGGATCAGCACCAGCGCGCTGAACGCCGCCGGCATGGTCAGACGCGACCAGGCCGCGGAGCGCGGGACCCGCTCGCCCTGCCCCAGATTCTCGACCATCTCGGTGCGTGGGAAGTTGATGAAGAGGATCGCCAGGGCGCAGGCGATCATGAAGCCGACGATGAAGGAGCCCTGCCGGCTGATTCCCATGACGTCGAGGAACTGCGCGGGGGTCTCATACCGGGGCTGCGCCGTCGGAGTAATCAGGTGAGGCAGGAGCAGCTGATCGAGGATCGACCGGTTGTACATGGAGAAACCGGTGAAGGTGTACATGAGGAACAGCGCGGTTCCAACACCCATCTCAAGAGCAGAGTTGAGCAGCACGTGACGCGGGTTGAGGAAGATGATGAGCACCGCGAAGGGCGAGACCATGACGGCCCAGTAGGGGTTGAGCGGGACGACCGTGGCGAAGACGAGGTAGATGCCCATGCAGATGTAGACCGCGTCGGCGGCCAAGGCCTTCGTCCCCTGAGGGCGGCGCAGATAGGCGAAGATGACGATCCCGACCATGAACACCACAAAAATCGGGATCATGTTGTTCTGCCATGGGACCCCCACGGCCGTGAGCCTCTGAAGCATGCTGCTCATGAATCCGCCGGTGGACGCCTTGTAGGCCACGTTGCCGTGGTAGATGGCCCGGCACGCCACCAGGCCGATGAGCCCGACGCCGAACTGAAGCGCCACCACGCGCAGCCGCTTCTCCCTCAGCAGCAGGAGCGGCACGAAGATGAAGATGGCGAAGAGCTTGAAGGTATTGGCGATCGCGAACCACAGCAGGAACCTGCCCAGCCTGCCGCGCAGGTATGCGCGCAGCCCCAGCAGGATGAAGACGATCATGATGATGTCGTACTGGACGATGACGAAGACCGGGACGAACAGCGTCATCGAGGACAGGAAGAAGAAGGCGACCCACTTACTGCGCTGCCGGCTGACTCCGAGGTCACGAGCGATATCCACCAGCACCTTGGCGGCGAGAAGCGCGGCCAGCACCATCATGGTCTTGAGCCACAACTGTGCCGGCGTCGACAACAGGTACTGGAAGCCGGTGATCCGGTAGATGATGTACGTCGGCAGGTTCCACAGCCCGAAGAGCAGGTAGAGCGGAATGTCATAAACCGCCGGGTGACCGGTCGAGGTGTGCTCGATCGCGATCCGGTAGAAGTCGCCGATCCTCCCCTGAAGAACCGAGTCCAGGAAGTTGAAGGAGTGCTCGAAGGTGGCTCGCACGTCCCCGTAGAGGAAGAAGGCGTAAGCGCCGAGCAGGATGATGCCCAGCAGCGCCCAGTCCACGAGGCCGGGACGCTCGGTACTGCTCCACCAGGAGCCCAGGCGGCTGTCCACCACGCGCTCAACCACCCGGCGTCCCTGATCGCTCATCGCCTCAGAGAGCGCGCGCATCCGCGCGGTGAGGCCGGCGGCGGGGAGGGTCTGCGGCGTGGAGTCGTGATCGGTGTTCTCGGCGTCGTTGTTCTTGACCTGACTCGTACTGTTCTTCGCGGACTTACCGGACACGAGAGCCTGCCTGTTCATCGGGGTGGTGGACAGTGGTCGCCCCGCCGGAGGCGCCGAGACGCTCCAGGAGGGCTTTGCGGGAGACGAAGTTGTAGATGAGCACGATCGCCGTGGCGAGGATCTTCCCCAGGAAGGGGCTCATGCCGGCGAGGTCGGCGCAGACGTAGAGGATGAGTGTGTTCAAGCCCAGTGCGACGACGTTGAGCAGAACATACAGCGTGAATTCCTTGAGGACACTGACATTCTCCTGCGCCTCGAAGACGTAGCGCCTGGAGAGGATGTAGTTGAGCACCACCGAGGTGGAGAAGGATGTCGCACTGGCGATGAGGTGGGGCACGCCCAGCCCGTACAGCACGGTGAAGAGGCCGAAGTCAACGCTGAAGGAGATGCCGCCGACGACGAGGAAGCGCCCGAACTGCGCAAGGAGGGGACGCAGTTTCTCCTGGAGGGTGCTCAAGAGGCGTTCCCGCCGGGGCGTTCCTGCGCGGAGGGACCCGCCTGCGACGTCGTCGGGCCGCCCCCGAAGCTCGACGGCCCCTCGGAGGGTCCGAAGTTGAGGCGCTCACCGATGACCACGCGAGGCTTGCTGACGACGCGCCCGTTGATGCTGAGAATGTACTCGCCCAGGATTCCGATGAAGAACAGCTGAATGGAGCCCAGGAAGAACAGGCCCACGGTGCGCGAGGCCTCTCCCACTGGATAGGCGTTCCAGTCGATGAGCTTCTTGACCAGGACGAAGGTGGCCAGGCCCAGGCAGATGATGCCGACGAAGGTGGCCACGAAGGTGGCCATGCGCATCAGCAGCTTGGTGGAGCTGGTGATGCCCTGCATGGCGAAGTCGTAGTTGCGCAGGAAGTTGAAGTTCGACTTCCCCCGGGAGGACTGGGCCTGATCGTACTGGACGATCTCGAGCCCGATCCCGTACTCGGCGACCACCGTCTTGAAGTAGGGCTGAATATCGCCGATCTGGCGCAGAACATCGATGAACTCGACGTCGTAGAGCCCGTATCCGGTGAAGCGCGCGATCTGAGGGGTGTCGGCGAACCAGTCAATGAGCTTGTAGTAGAGGTGACGGCACCCCGTCATGATGAAGCCCTCATCAGAGGATCTCCTCTGCCCGATGACGACCTTGGCCCCGGACTCCCAGCGGGCCACGAACTCCGGGAGGTTCTCTGGAGGGTCCTGGAGGTCGCCGAAGAGCATGAAGGTGGCGTCCCCCGAACCGTAGGTGAGCGCCGAGAAGACATTCCGGTGAAAACCGAAGTTACGGGCGTTGAAGACGGCCTTCACCCGCTTGTCCTCGCCCGCCAGAGCGCGGATCGCGTCGCGGGTGCCGTCCGTCGAGTAGTCATCGACGAAGATGATCTCGTAGTCGTACTGGGGAAGATGCGTGTGAAATACCGAGTTCAGTCGGTCATACATCAACCTGACGCTTTTTTCCTCATTGTAACTGGGGATGACGACGCTGATCTTCTTCATGGACAGGTCAAAGGTCCTCACGTGACTCATTGATCGAGGCAGGGGCTCCAACAGGGGCTCCAAGGGCATACCCGACCATGCCGGCAGGAGGTGCGGTGAGCACCTCTCGATATGCTAACACCTCACTCAATCCCCCTTGTCTTCCTCCCGATGGCGGCCGACACCGCGCAGACGCCTGCTGGCACTCGTCGCGGCGCGCGCCAGGCCTGAGGCCCCGCCGGTCAGGTAGCGGTAGGCGGGCTTGAGAGCACTGCCCATGTCAGGGTGGTGGACGTCGACGTAGGTGCGCACCCGGGCGCCGACTCCGGCCAGCGGTCCGAACCGGGCCTGGAGGAACCTGACCTGCTCATCGGCGTGGGCCGGAAGGTCCGCGGTGACGACTCGATGCTTGTAGGCCAGGGCCCCGTAGAGCCGCCCGGCCCAGACCGGGGTGAGCACCTCGCGGGGGTGGAAGCCGCTGGACATGGCCGCATAGACGGTCAGCAGCTCGAGCACCTCGGCGGCGCGGGCGCGTCTGAGACGCTCGGCAGACTGCTCGGCTCCGCCGGCGGCCTGATCGGTCAGCCGCACGAGCTCCTTGGCCCCTTCACTCAGGGTGCGCAGCGCTTCGGGGCGGGCCATGAACATCGCGCCGGGAGGAACCACGGGGGCGAGCGGATCCAGCTCGACGCTCAGGCCGAGCCGCCGGGACAGGGCCTTGGCGGCGCCGGCCAGCCCGTCCCATGTGGGTCCTGCGTGGGCCCGTCCGATGTGGCCGGCGGCGGGCATGGCCACGCCGAGGCTGGGGTGACGCACAAAGAGGTCGATGAGGCCGGCCGTGTACCCCGGCGAGTCCAGCAGGCAGTCGAGCACCTGCCGGTGGGCGACGTCGTCGGCCCGCGTACCAGGCCCGTGCGGGGGCCCCACGGTGATCCGCAGGACCAGGGCGTCACCGTCGTCGCTCTCGTCGCCGTCGTCACCGCCGGCGGCGCGCCCGGGATCCCAGAGGTCGTCGCACTGGGTGAGGAAGGCGATCGTGCCCCGCGGGTCGAGATCGCGCACCAGGCGGAAGGACACATCCCCTTCCCCGTGCGCTGAGTCCTCCTGTGTGTCCTCCTGGGTGGGATGGCGGCCGGTGACCCGCTCCAGGTCGGTGGCATCCAGGTGCGTGGGCGAGGTGACTACGACTCGCCAGTGCGCCGGCAGGCTCGCCAGGCGCTGGGCCAGGCCATCGGCCTCGGCGCGCTCCACCGCCTCCCTCCCGGCCGGGACGTGGACGACGACGCAGCCCGAGGGCCGCTGCGCAGGCGAGTTCGCCTCGACGCCAGTCCCCGCGGCCCCGGGGACGCACCCGGTCACGACCTCGGTGAGGCCTGCGTTGACGATGAGGTCGCGGGCGGCCGCAGTGTGGACGACGTCGGACAGGATGAGGTCCTCGCTGTAGCCCGCCCGCGCAGCATCCTCCAGCAGCTCCCCGCCGACGACGGCCTGGCGGTCCTGGTGGAGCGGGTCATGGAAGAGGGCGCGGCGCTTGAGCAGGGGGCAGCCGTCGGCCAGCAGCGCCGGGGCCTCCTCGATGGCCGGGTTCTCCGAGCGGTAGCGGTCCACGGGGAAGGCGACCTCCCAGGTGTGGCCGAGCTCGGCGAAGTGGCCGGTGAAGCGCGACTCATGCCACTGGATGGAGTCGCGGTAGGAGGTGACCGGTGGCATCTGCTCCCAGTACTCACGGAAGGCCGGGTCCGTCAGGAGCCTGCGGCGCACCGCGATCCAGTGGGACTGGAGGTGGCGGGGCAGCTCGCGCTGGGCGAGGAAGGGGTGGGGGCGCATGGCGGCATGCTCGGTCATACCCCAGAAGGAGATATCGCCCCAGTTCGCGGCGCGGGCAAGGACCTCCTCCCAGGGCCGCAGCGGCGCGTAGTAGGTGTGGTTGGTCAGGATGAGCTCGTCGAAGTCGGCGAGCCGGTCCCAGCCGAGGTGCTCCAGCCCTGCGCGGTAGGCGCCGACGTCGAGCCCTTCGTTGGGGCGCTCAAGGACCTCGTCGCAGGAGGCCTCCAGCCGCACCCGGTCGACGTCGCCGATGAGCGAGTTGGAGACCACGAGGATGTGGTCGGCGTGGGGGCGCAGGGATGCCAGGACGCGGGTGACGTAGTCGCGGACGCGATCATGAGGATCGAAGTGGAAGTAGATGATTCCGCGGTTTCCTCGGGCCACGTGGGTCCTCTCCGGCAAAGCTGGTCAGAGCAAGTCAGAACAAGTCAGAGCTGGTCAATCAGCACGACGCTCGCGGTTCCAGTCTCTCACGCCGAGCCCAGTGCTCACTGAGCCGAGCGGACAGGAAGCGGGGTCGGACTCCCCTGAGGGAGTCCGACCCCGCCTGAGCCCGCTCTGGATCCACGCCGTCAGAACGACTCGTTCAGCCGAAGTAAACGACTCGTTCAGCCGAAGTAGCGGTCGATCATGGACGCCAGGTCGTTGCCGTAGTTGCGGG
>CAJZFF010000035.1 GCA_915069725.1 uncultured Actinomyces sp. | reverse complement strand
CGGCTTGGAGGCGGCGAACCAGTGGTCCCAGGAGCGTTTGAGGTCATATCCGTGCCCGGGTCCGGCGCTGAGCAGCCCAAGAAGAGTGAGTCTGGATTCCATGTCCATCACTATGCACTGAGCGTATACGCGCACGACATACTCCGTGAGGAGGATATGCACGAGCATGTCCGTGCTGTTGGGTGGGGGTAATACGGTGAATAAACCAACAGGCCAGCCTGTGTTTGACAGACTCTGGCCGACGTCTTAGGTTAGGTTGACCTTTGTACTTCAGGTGTGGGGAGAGTAGATGCCGATCAGGGTCCTCGGGGCCGTTCTCGCCCCCGTTCTCAGGCAGTGGCGGAGGTGAGTGCTCGCGTGATCGCACGCCGCCCGGCCATTCTCCTGACCGCTGCCATCCTGCTGGCCCTGTGCGTCCTGGCCTCCCTGTTCGTCGGCTCCTCCAAGATCCCCGCCGGCCAGGTCGCCCACTACCTGCTCCACCCCGACGCCTCCAACGTCTCCTACAACATCAACGTCCTGCGCGTGCAGCGCACCATCATGGGCGTGCTCGTCGGGACCGCCCTGGCGGTGGCCGGCGCGGTGATGCAGGCCGTCACCCGCAACCCCCTGGCCGAGCCCGGACTGCTCGGTGTCAACGCCGGGGCCTCGCTGGGCATCGTCCTGGGAACCGCCGCGCTCGGCGTGCTCCCGATCTCCAACCAGCTGGCCCTGGCCGCGGGCGGAGCGCTGGTGGCGACCGCACTCGTCCAGGTCATTGGCATGATCGGCGCCTCGAGCTCCTCGCCGGTACGCCTGGTGCTCATCGGTGTCGCCTTCTCGGCCTTCGCCGGGGCGGTCATCCGCGGCGTCGTGCTGACGATGCCGAACCTGTTCCGCACCTTCATCGACTGGGAGGTCGGCTCCCTGACCCGCACCGACATCCCCCTGCTGCCCGTGGCCGCCCTCGTGGTGGCGGGAACCGGTGCGGCCATCCTGCTGGCCGGCGCCCTGGACAACATCGCCCTGGGCGACGACGTCGCCGCCGCGCTGGGCACCCGGGTCGCCCTCGTGCGGGGCCTGAGCCTGGTGGTCGTCACGCTCCTGTGCGCCACCGCCACCACAGTGGCCGGCCCCATCGGGTTCGTCGGCCTCATGGCGCCGCTGACGGCGTCCTGGCTCATGGGACCCCACCGGGGCTGGATCGTGGCCCTGTGTGCCTTGGGCGGCCCCGTCGTCGTCCTGGCCGCCGACGTCCTGGGCCGCGTCCTGGCCCGTCCCGGTGAGATGCAGGTCGGTCTGCTGACGGCCTTCGTCGGCTCACCCGTCCTGCTGCTCATGGTCCTGCGGATGAAGGACCAGGCCTCATGAGGGGAATCAGACTGAACCGTGCCGCCGCTGCGGTGCGTCCTCCCGCCGCTGCCGGCCCGCGCCGTCGTCTCCACGTGGGGACCGACGCCGGACGCCTGTGGATCGTCGTCGGCCGCCGGTCGGTGCTCATCGCCCCGAGCCACGTCATCGTCGGCCTCATGCTGCTGGTGCTCAGCCTCGCAGTGGCCGTGGTCTCCCTGCGGTTAGGGAAGTTCCCCGTCTCCACCCAGGAGGTCATCGACGCGCTCCAGGGGCAGGGGCGCAAGATCGTCCAGGTCGTCGTCGTGAAGTGGAAGCTGCCCCGGATCGTGCTGGGACTCGTGGCGGGCCTGGCCCTGGGCGTGGCCGGCGCCCTCTTCCAGACCATCACCCGCAACCCCTTGGGCTCCCCCGACCTCATCGGCTTCAGCACGGGTGCGCAGACCGGGATCCTCGTCAGCATCCTCCTTCTGCCCGGCTCCATGCTCTCGGCCTCCCTGGCCTCCTTCATCGGCGGGGCCGCTGTCGGGACGGTGACCTACCTCGTCTCCCTGCGCGGCGGATTCACCGGCCTGCGCTTCATCCTCGTGGGGATCGCCATCAGCTCCATGCTCGTCTCCGTCAACCGCTGGCTGCTGGTACGGGTCGACGACGACGAGGGCCTGGGCGCCCTCAAGGCCATCACCGGCACCCTCGGGGCCGCCCGGTGGCCGGTGGTGGCCCCGACCTGCCTTGCCATCGGGGTCACCGTCACCCTCATCCTCCTGGCTTCCCGCCACCTACAGGTCCTGGCCTTGGGGGAGCAGGTGGCCACCATCCTGGGCAGCCCCACCCGCCGCGCCAGCGCCGTTCTCATCCTGCTGGGCACCGTGCTGGTGGCGGTGGTGACGATGGCGGCCGGCCCCATCGGCTTCGTGGCCCTCGTGGCGCCCCACCTGGCCCGTCTCCTCACCGGCTCCCCGCAGTCCCCGCTGCTCGTGAGCGGCCTGACCGGGAGCCTTCTGATGGTGGGGGCCGACCTGCTCAGCCAGCTCGTGCTCGAGTCGATGCCCGTGAGCGTGGTGACCAACGCCGTCGGCGGTCTCTACCTCATGGTGGCGCTGACCGTGGCGGCGCGCGGAAGGAGATCCCTGTGACCGACCTGCCCTCGACCGAGTCGAACACCGCCGCCGGACCGGCCGCCCCCGGGGCTCGCCTGGCCGCCCGGGGCGCGACCATCGCCTACGAGCGCCACGTGGTTTCCCGCAACCTCGACGTCGACATCCCCGCCGGTGTCTTCACCGCCATCGTGGGGCCCAACGCCTGCGGGAAGTCCACGTTGCTGCGTGCCCTGGCCCGGTTGCACCGGCCCGCCCGAGGAGCGGTACTCCTCGACGGTGCCGACATTGTTCGCCTGGGCACCAAGGAGGTCGCCCGCCGGGTCGGCCTGCTGCCCCAGAGCGCCACCGTGCCCGGCGGCATGCTGGTGCGCGATCTCGTGGCCCGCGGTCGCTTCCCCCACCAGGGCCTGTTCCGCCAGTGGTCGCGGCAGGACAGGCAGGCCGTTGAGGAGGCCATGGAGATGGTGGGGGTCACCGAGCTGGCCGCTCGCCCCGTCGACGAGCTCAGTGGCGGCCAGCGTCAGCGCGTGTGGATCGCCCTGGCCCTGGCTCAGGGCACCGAGACGATCCTGCTCGATGAGCCCACCACCTTCCTCGACCTGGCCCACCAGGTCGACATCCTCCAGCTGTGCCGCCGCCTCAACGCCGACGGCCGCACGGTGGTGGCCGTCCTGCACGACCTCAACCAGGCGGCGCGCTGCGCCGAGCACATGATCGTCATGCACGAGGGCCGGGTCCGCACCACCGGCTCCCCGCGCGCGATCCTCACCGAGGACCTCGTTGAGGAGGTCTTCGGCCTGGCGGCCGTCATCGCCCCCGACCCGGTGGCCGGCACCCCCATGGTGGTGCCCCGTCATCTGGGCGCGAATGCGCCGGCCGACCCTGACTCTGCCGCGACCCGCTCCGCTCCCACCGACTCCACCGGAGATCCGACCCCGCAGCCCTCTGCCGATCCCGCCTCGGCAGGAACCAGCCCGACTGCTCGTTCCCAGCAGGACGGACAAGAAAGGAACACAGATAGATGAACGCATCCTCGCGGCGCTCCAGCCGCCTGAGGCAGGGCCTCCTCGCCGTGGCAGCCATGGTGCTGAGCACCGGCCTGGTGGCCTGCGGCTCCTCCAGCTCAACCTCCACCTCCACCGCCGCCGGCTCCGCAGGGGCCTCCGGAGCGGCCTCAGCCGGAGCCTCCGGTGCCGCCTCGGCCGAGGCCTCCACCAAGGTCACCTGGCCGGTCACCATCAAGGGGGACGACGGCGTCGACGTCGAGATCAAGGCCGAGCCCAAGAGCATCGTGTCCACCTCCGTGACCCTGACCGGATCGCTGCTGGCCCTCGACGCCCCGGTGGTCGCCTCGACGCCGGCCAAGAAGAAGGATGAGAAGACCGACGACAACGGCTTCTTCACCCAGTGGTCCAAGCAGGCCACCGACAAGGGCGTCAAGGCCATCGACGGCACCGAGGACAACCTCGCCCAGACGGTCGCGGGCAGCAACCCCGACCTCATCATCGTCGCCAAGACCGGACAGGACTCGGCCGCCAAGGTCGTCGAGAGCCTGCGCCAGCTCGAGGTGCCCGTCCTCGTCATCGATTACGGTTCGCACTCCTGGCAGGACGTCACCAAGACCCTGGGGCAGGCCACCGGCCGCCAGGCCAAGGCCGACGCCGTCGTCAAGGACTACACCACCAAGGCCGAGAAGGCCAAGAGCGCCATCTCCGTCCCGAAGGGGGCGACCTCGGTCTTCACCGTCCCCGGGGACGGCACCAAGGGCGCCAACGCCTTCACCGAGGAGGCCCCGCAGGCCCAGCTCCTCAAGGACCTGGGCTTCACCATTGCCGCCGTCCCCGACAGCGTCAAGGGCGACCAGTCCATGGGCGATCGCAAGGACATCGTCCAGCTCTCGCCGGAGAACGTCCAAGCGGGACTGACCGGTGAGAACTGGGTGGTCATCGCCGCCGACGAGACCGCGAAGAACGCCGTCACCAGCAACGAGACCTTCAGCTCGGCGGCCCCGGTGACCGGCGGCAAGGTGCAGTACATGCCGCCCTCGTCCTTCCGGCTGGACTACTACTCGGCCCTCGAGATGCTCGAGGCCGTCCAGAAGGCCTACCCCAAGGCCTCCTGAACCGCTGACGACCTGAGCGTCAACGTGCTGGTGCCCCGGGCTCTCGGCCCGGGGCACCAGCACATATCGATGGCATCGACTCCCGCAGCCGAGCACTGCTGGGGAGCAGACCCCTCAGCTCCAGGCGACCGAGTAGTACTGAGTCTCCTGGAACTCGCGGATCCCCTCACGCGCGCCCTCACGCCCGATGCCGGACTGCTTGACGCCGCCGAAGGGGGCGGCGGGATCGGATACGAGCCCACGGTTGATGCCGACCATTCCGACCTCCATGCGCTCGGCCAGGCGCAGCGCCCATCCGAGGTCACGGGAGAAGACATAGCCTGACAGCCCGTAGTCGGTGTCGTTGATCCACGTCAGCAGCTCGTCCTCATCGTCCCAGGTGATGATCGGGGCGACGGGGCCGAAGATCTCAGTGCGCACGATCTCGGCGTCGGGGGCGACATTCGTGAGCACCCGCACCGGTATGAACGCCCCCGCAGACTCCTGGGGCCAGGAGGACTCGGCGTAGACGACGGCGCCTCCGGCCACCGCCCCGTCCACCAGGGCGTTGATCTTGTCGCGGGCGGCCGTTGTCACCAGGGGGCCGATCTGGTTCGCCTCGTCCGCCAGAGCCGGCCCAACCCTCAGGTTGCGGACGACGGCGGAGAACTTCTCGGTGAACTCCTGGGCGACGTCCTGGTGGACGTAGAAGCGGTTGGCGGCGGTGCAGGCCTCGCCACCACCCCTGAGCTTGGCCTGAACAGCGCCCGTCACCGCGGCGTCGACATCGGCATCGGCCGCCACCACGAAGGGCGCGTTGCCCCCGAGCTCCATGGACGACACCAGCACCTTCTCCGCCGCCTGCTTCATGAGCACACGGCCGACCTGAGTCGACCCGGTGAAGGAGACCGCTCGGACCCGGGGGTCTTCCAGCCACGTCGTCGACACCTCCGCGGAACGGCTCGAGGGCACGATGTTCACCACGCCCGCGGGCACGCCGGCCTGCAGGATCAGATGGCTCAGTGCCACCGCTGTCAGAGGTGTGAGGGACGCCGGGCGGAGTACCACCGTGCACCCGGCGGCCAGGGCCGGGGCGATCTTGCGGGTCCCCATCGCCGCCGGGAAGTTCCAGGGGGTGATCATGGCGACCACCCCGATCGGCCGGTGCGTGACGATCGTTCGGGTGCCGCCCGCCGGGGAGGTGCCGAAACCGCCCTCGGTGCGCACCGCCTCCTCGGAGAACCATCGGAAGAACTCCGCCGCGTAGAGAACCTCCGCCCTGGCGTCATCCAGGGACTTGCCGTTCTCAGTGCTGATGAGCACCGCGAGCTCCTCGGCCTGGCCCACCATGAGGTCGAACAGGGTCCGCAGCAGCTCCGCGCGCTGCCGGGGCGGGGTGGCGCTCCATGCCGGCAGCGCCTCGGAGGCGGCGTCGACGGCGCGTGCGGCGTCCTCCGTCGTCGCATCCGTGCAGCGTGCGAATACGGCGTTACTGGCGGGATCGACGACGTCGAAGGTCCCGCCGTCGGACGCTGCCGTCATCCGCCCGCCCAGGAGCATCCCCTCCTCGGGACGGATCCTGCGCAGGTAGTCGGCCAGAGCCGGGTGGGCTCCGAGGGTCGTGTACTCGGTTGTGTCAGCCGCCGTGCTGGGTCGTGTGTCAGTCATGGTTGTGCTCCCTGAGTATCGACTGTCGCCTGCCACGCATCACGGGTAGAGCCCGCGGGCGACGTGGGCCTCGGCGACGCGCTTGACGGCCATCGTCGTCGCCGCGGTGCGCAGCGAGAGGCCGTGGTCCTTGGAGAAGTCCGTGACCTCCTCCCAGGCTCGGTCCATCCTGGTACGAAGACGCTCATTGACCTCGGCCTCGGTCCACCAGTAGGACTGGTTGGCCTGCACCCACTCGAAGTAGGACACGATGACGCCTCCGGCGTTGGCGAGGATGTCCGGCACGACCAGGATCCCCTTGTCCGCCAGGATCGCGTCGGCCGCGGGCGTCGTCGGCCCGTTGGCGCCCTCGACGACCAGCTTGGCATCGATCATCGGCGCCGTCTGCTCGGTGATGACCCCCTCGATCGCCGCAGGAACGACGACGTCGCAGGCGACGGCGAACAGCTCGCTCGCAGGCATCGGGTCCGCGCCGGGGAATCCGTCGACGGTACCGGTCTCATCCACGAAGGCCTCGAGCGCGGGGATGTCGATGCCCTTGTCGTTGCGAATCGTGCTGTAGACGTCCGCCACGGCCAGGACCTTCACGCCCGCCTCGTGGAGGAAGCGAGCAGCGCCGCGACCGACTTTGCCGAAGCCCTGAACGACCGCGGTGGCCTGCGAGGGATTCACCCCGATGCTCTCCATCGCGTTGAGGACGGAGTAGACGACGCCGCGGGAGGTGGCGGCGGCCCGCCCCTGTGAGCCGCCGAGGTCGACAGGCTTGCCCGTGACGGTTCCCAGCACGGTGTGCCCGGTGGCCACCGAGTAGGTGTCCATCATCCACGCCATGGTCTTCTCATCGGTCCCCATATCGGGAGCGGGGATGTCCTTGTCGGGGCCGATCAGGGGGATCAGCTCCGAGGTGTAGCGCCGGGTCAGACGCTCGAGCTCTCGTTCCGAGTGGGCCCGTGGATCGACCTGGACACCGCCCTTCGCGCCGCCGTAGGGCAGGTTGAGAAGAGCACACTTCCACGTCATCCACATGGCCAGCGCCCGGACCTCGTCAAGGTCCACGTTGGGGGAGTATCGGATTCCTCCCTTCGCCGGGCCTCGAGAGATGTTGTGCTGGACGCGGTGCCCGATATACAGGTCCATCGTGCCGTCGTCGCGTCGCAGCGGGATGGAGACTGTCACCTCCTTCCGGGCGGTTTCGAGCATGCGGCGCATTCCTTCGTCGAAGCCGAGGAACTGGATCGCCTCGGCGAGCTGTGTCCGAGCGTCGGCGAGGGGGTTCTGGGTCGAGGGCATAGAGCTGTCTCCTGGACTGGTCGGGTGGAGGAACGTGAGCTGAGGCCGGTACGGCCTCGAGAAGTGGGTGGGGTGTCAGGACTGGTCTCGGAGTGCCTGCTCAAGAATCCCCATGCCCTCGACGAACAGCTCGTCTGGCATGGTGACCGGCGGTAGCAGGCGGATGACGTTGCCGTAGGTGCCGCAGGTGAGCAGGATCAGACCGCGTGCGCGCGCGGCCTGTGCGACGGCGGCGGTCAGAGCGGCATCGGGCTTCTGTGAGACGGGGTCGACGAGCTCGAGAGCCATCATGGCGCCCTTGCCCCGGACCTCGCCGATGCGAGGATCCTTCGCCTTCCACTGCTCCATCAGGCGGATGCCGGTCTCACCGATCGCGCGGGCCCGTTCAAGGAGATCGTGCTCCTCGATCATGTCCAGGGTCGCCAGGGCGGCGGCGCAGGCCAGGGGGTTGCCGCAGTAGGTGCCGCCGAGGGCGCCCGGTCCGGCGGAGTCCATGATCTCGGCCGAACCGGTGACTGCTGACAGCGGCATGCCCCCGGCCAGGCCCTTGGCGGTCGTCACCAGGTCGGGAACGACTCCCTCGTGGTCACAGGCGAACCACGCCCCGGTGCGAGCGATTCCCGACTGAATCTCGTCGGCGATGAAGACGGCGCCGTTGTCACGGCACCAGCGCTGGAGCGCGCCGAGGAAGCCTGGCGCCGGAACGATGAACCCGCCTTCGCCCTGAATGGGCTCGATGATGACAGCGGCGACGGAGGAGGCCCCCACCTGCTTCTCGATCTGACTGATCGTGCGCTCGGCGGCGGCCTCGCCGTCCAACCCGTCTCGGTAGGGGTAGGAGCCGGGGACCCGGTAGAGCTCCGGGGCGAAGGGACCGAAGCCGCCCTTGTAGGGGGCGACCTTGGCCGTCAGTCCCATGGTCAGGGAGGTGCGTCCGTGGAAGGCGTGGTCGAAGCAGACCACTGCCTGGCGGCCGGTGTACCTCCGGGCGAGCTTGATGGCGTTCTCGACGGCCTCCGCCCCGGAGTTGAACAACGCGGTCTTCTTCGGGAAGCTGCCCGGAGTCAGTGCGTTCAGGCGTTCGGCGACCTCGATGTACCCGGCGTACCTCGTGACGGCGAAGGAGGTGTGCGTCAGGTTCTCGGCCTGCTCCTGGATCGCAGCGACGACGGGCGCCGCCGCTCCGCCCACGGTCGTCACCGCGATGCCTGATCCGAAGTCGATGAGACGGTTGCCGTCCACGTCCTCCAGGACACCGCGGTCCGTGCGCCGTGCGAAGGTCGGCATGGCTGCGGTCAGGGCGCGTGGTAGTGCTGTACCGGCGCGTTCGTCAAGGGTACGGGCTTCGGGGCCGGGCAGTGGAGTGGCGAGATGAATGGTCTGGGGCAGCGTTGCCATGTGGACCTCACAGTGTGTCGTGACGGGCGGAGAGTTGCAGTGGAACTGAGCGCTCCGGGGATGTCGTAGAAACGAGCTCGGCTATGAGTTCTGCTTCAGGCTAAGCCCGTGCCTAGGGCCGAGCACCTAAGCGTGCTGCACAAGATTTCACGAATCCTGTGCAGCACGCACAGAACAGTGTTTGAATCCAGGCATGGTGCTGGTGTCGGATCTCGTGGATCGAGCGGAACTGGGGGTTCGCGCGGTGCTCCTGCCCGCACCGAGCGCCGCAGTCACCTGGGTCGTCGCGACCGAGCTCCTGCAACCGGCTTCCTACCTCGAGGGTGGTGAGCTGGTTCTCACCACGGGCCTCGTCATGGCCGACACCGAGGCGGGCACATGGCGGCAGTACGTGGCATCACTGGTCGAGGCAGGAGTCGCCGCGCTCGGGCTAGGAACCGGTATCGCCTTCGACGCCGTGCCCGACGACCTGCGCGAGGCCTGCCGTGTCGGAGGACTCAATCTCCTCGAGGTCCCCCTCGACGTCTCCTTCGCCTCCATCAGCCGTGATGTGGGGGCCATGCTTCAGGCGGCCGGGCCTGCGGTCGGCGCTGAGGGGGCGGGCGACGAGGAGATCCTGGTCCTGCAGCAGCTGACGCGCGCAGCCGCCAAGGACAACCAGAGCGCGATCATGCGTGCCCTGGCCTCGATCCTGCGAGGGGAGGTGTCCTTACGGGACGCCGCGGGCCGCACAGTGGTCGGTCCCTTCGGTCCGGCAGCCCCGCAGATCGACGACGAGGTCGCCGAGTGCATCGCCAGGATCCGTCCGGGAGGGATGCGAGGAGCCGGGGCGGTCGACCTTGGCGACATGCGGCTGGTTGTCCGTCCTGTCGGCATGACCGGGGAGCCCGAGAGCTACCTGGCGACCGTGCAGTGGGAGACGCTCACGCGCGCCCAGGCCCTGGGAGTCGATCTCGCCTGGTCATTCCTGAATCTCATCGCCGAGTCCTCCAAGGCGTTCACCGGATGGCTCCTCCAGCTCGTGGGGGCGTCAACCGAGCATCTCCTGGCAGGTGAGGTCGCGCAGGGGATGGCTCTGGCCGATCAGGCCCGGGTTCTCGTCCTCACACGCCTTCCGTCTCCGCCGCGGCGGTCGATGATCGGACCCGACGGCGGCCATCAATGGCGCGTCATCTGCCTCGAGGGCGATAGTGCCGCTGTCGCCGGGCTCTCGACGGCGTTGGCCCGGCTGCTTGTCGAGGAGAGGGGGGCTGCGGTGGGGGAGCGTCTCCTGTGGCGCACGGACCGGGGTGGGGGCCGCCTGACGGTTCTTGGTGAGGCCGAACGCGTTCTCGGGCTTCTCAAGGACAGTCGTGTCACGCCATGGGCGGGGCGGATGCGGATCGGCGTCAGCGGCCGTGCCGGTGTCGCCGACCTG
>CAJZFF010000034.1 GCA_915069725.1 uncultured Actinomyces sp. | reverse complement strand
CGGCCCACCGGGTAGAGCTCGCTGAGCTCGACGACGCTGACACTGACCTCCGAGCTGCCGCCCCAGAACGGCTGCCCATCGGGCCACGGGGCCCAGGACGCCCTGCTCATACCAGCTCCTTGTAGATCTCGGCCTGACGGACTGCGTTGCCGCTCCAGGTGGGCAGCATCTGATGCGTTGAGGGCGTCGAGGGCAGGGGCTCTCCAGCCGCCATATCAGTCAGCACTCGGCTGAGTGCCTCCACGTCGCCGGCTGGAAAGGACCGATTCGTCGCTGCGGCGGTGAGCTCGCTGAGCGCAGGGAGGTCGGAGACCACCACCGGCCGACCCAGCGCCATCGCCGTCATCGGCTTGAGTGGTGTCACCAGCCGGCATACCGGCGTATCCAGCCTCGGCACGCAGAAGACGTCCAGGGCCTGGTACCAGTCCAGGGCCGTGGCGCGCTCCACCCGTCCGGGAAGGACGCACACCGAGGACTCCAGCCCCAGCTCTCCAGCCAGGGCCACCAGTCCGGGACGGCTGACCCCGTCACCCACGATGGCGCACCGCACGTCGATCCCCCGAGCGCGGCAGAGTGCCACGGCCCGCAGGAGCACGTCGAAGCCCTCATAACCCACCAGGGAGGAGACACTGCCCACCCACAGGCCCTCGGGGGGCAGTCCCAGCCGTTGGCGGGCAGCTGCCGGGGAGTACCTGGTGGCCTCCAGGACATCCTGCTCCACGGCGTTGGGGACGACCGTGATCCGGCTGGGCTCGACACCCCGGGCCGCGAGGTCCTCGGCCTGGACCTGAGAGAGGACGACGACGGCGTCGGACCGCCGGGCCATCTCGGCCTCCTTGGCCCGCAGCAGCGCGAAGCGCTCGGAGCTCAGTGCCTCGGCCTGCTGACTCACCGGCCTGGAGGCCACCCAGGTGCACTCCAGCACCCCTCGCATCTCGTAGACCCAGGGCAGGCCGAAGGAGCGCGCCACCGCCTGGGTGACCAGGGCGTTGACGTAGTTGGTGGTCGTGTGCAGCACGTGGGGGGAGAACGTCTCCACCTCCCGCGCCAGCAGACGGCTCATCTGAGTCAGTCGGGCTATCGGGGAGTCCTGTGACCGCGCGGGAAGAATCCGCCGGTAGGTGACTGCGTCGACGACGTCGGTGGCCTGAGCCGCAGGCTTACCGATGGTGACGGGGTAACCGATGCGCGTCACCGCCCGCACATTGATGCCGACGCCGGCCTGCGCCCGCAGGAGCGCGTGCGAGCGCACGGTGTAGCCGGACTGGGTGTGGGGCAGTGAGCTGGTCAGTAGGTGAAGGACTCGCAGCGGCTCGCCGGGGTCAGGAGTGGTCCAACCCGGTGAGGGGGACAAGTGGGGCAGGTGGAAGCCCGGGCTCATCATGGCGAGCTGGGAACGCAGACGGGCCCGCAGCGCCCCGGAGCCGGGCAGTGCCTCCAGCGTGCTGAGCGCGGCGCTCAGGTGTCCCCGGGACCACAGGTCCCGCGCGCGCACCGTGGGGCTCATGCCATCGGCGTCAAGATGCCTGCGCTCGGCGGAACCGAGGTGGATCGCCATCTCGGCGGCGAGCCTGCGGCCGAGGGCCGATCGCGGCACCGCCCGGCTCAGCGCCTCACTAGCCGAGTCCGGTCGGTCGGCGATGAACGCCGACAGTGCCCGGCGCAGTTCGTGCTCGCCTGCGCCGATGCCGA
The DNA here is from genome assembly GCA_915069725.1 of uncultured Actinomyces sp. Lineage (GTDB taxonomy): Bacteria > Actinomycetota > Actinomycetes > Actinomycetales > Actinomycetaceae > Actinomyces. The sequence goes on along the minus strand of CAJZFF010000034.1, from coordinate 8,649 downwards.
GTGCCCGAGCGCTGCGGCTGCGCCAGGGCTCAGACAGCCGACGTGCCCCCTGCAGGGCCAGGAGCACCGGGTCCTCGACCATCTGCCGGGCGGCGGAGGTGCTCAGTAGCGCGAGGTTGCTCAGGATCTGGAGGTCAGACATCGGCCACCTGCCTCAGGAGGGACTCGTAGCGGTCGGTCATGGCCTCGGCGTCGGCGTGGTCCGCCAGCCAGCGCCGTCCGCCCGTCACGTCCAGACGGCTGCGGTCGGCAGCCAGGGCGCTCCACAGGGAGGCCAGGGCCTGCGAGTCCTGCGGGGCGGTGACGTCACCGCAGCCGGCGTCCTCCACGATGCGCCGGGCCTCTCCGTCCACCGAGGCGCACACGTGAACTCCGGCGGACATGATCTCGTAGAGCTTGGAGGGGACCGTCACGGACATGGCCGGCCAGTCCTGCAGGCTCACCAGCGCCGTATCGGCCCAGGCGTAGTGCTCAGCCACCTCGCTCCAGGGCACAGGGGGGAGGATCTCCACAGGGGCGGCGAGCCTGTGGGCCAGGGCCGCCGCCTCCTGGAGCTGTGCGCCGTCGCCGACGATCCGCAGTACCACCGGGGTGCCGTTGCGCTGAGCGATGTGCGCGGCCCTCACCGCAAAACTCAGGCCCTGAGCGCGCCCCACGGTTCCCAGGTACAGCACGTGCAGGATGCCGTCCGATCGGCGTCGGTCGGCACCCGTGCGGCCTGTCTGCACCGCGGCGCCGGTGTTGCGCACCGTCACCACGCGGCGTACCCCGCGCGAGCGCAGGACCTGGGCAAAGGAGTCCGTCGTCGTCACCACGGCCGCGGCCTCCCGCTCCAGGCGGGTGATGAGGGGTGGCAGGAGGCTGCGCGTGCCGTGGTCGACGATGTGGAGCCGGCGGGCCCGGTGGGCCCATGCCAGGGCCGATGGGCAGGCGGCCGGCTCGGACCACTGCGCGGCTGACAGGAGCAGATCCGGCCAGGCGTCGCGCAGCTCCACCACGACCGGACGGTGCAGGACCCTGCCGACGGCGAGCGCGGCCGGGAGGGTGGGGAGCCCGGGAACTGAGCCGAGGATGACGTCTGGACGGTTACCTCCCCGAAAGCGCGCCACCCCCAGGCGCACGGAGTCGGCCGCCGCGACCATCTGATCGGTCCCTCGTCCGCACACTCCGCTGCTGTAGGGGCGGAAGATCGTGCGGTGCACCATCGCTCCGGTGACGTCCCGCCTGATCGAACCGGCCACGTGGGCCGCGCCGCCTGGCAGGAGACGACCCCCTGGGTAGTGGGGGGCCGGAGCCAGCACCGCCAGCTCGTGGCCCCGTGAGATCAGCGCTTCGGCCAGCCGGTTCCAGCGGCGTTGGGGGGCGCCGACCTCCGGTGCCCAGTAGTGGGTGAGCAGAAGGATGCGCATGTCCTCACCTCGCCCTTCGAAGGGTGGGGAAGGGGTTGGGGGCTCCGATGATGGAGGGCATCTTCAGGTAGAGGATCAGGACTGCTGCCATGGCGAGCTGGGGCATCCAGAGCCGGTTGCTGGTCAGGAGGCTGCCGGCCGCCAGGGCGGAGCACGACGCCGCCGCCAGGGTCACCAGGAGGGCCGAGGCCCAGTGCGGCCATCCGGCGCAGACCAGGCGCTGGTAGACGTGCAGCCGGTGCGGCTCGTACCAGCACTGGCCCGCTCTCAGCCGCATCCACAGGGTGTAGCCGGTATCGGCCAGGAGCACGAGGACGGGGGCGAGAGCCGCCTCCACGGCCACGCCCCGGGACAGGCAGGCCGTCACGGCGAAGGCCCAGGCGCCGCCCAGGGCGTAGGAGCCGGAGTCACCCAGGAACACCTTGGCGCGAGGGGTGTTGAATGGCAGGAAGCCGAGGCAGGCTCCGGCCACCGAGACCATGACGAGCCCCAGCCCGGCTACCGGGGCGACGGCCGCCACCTGGACATACCACAGGGAGGTCAGCAGGGCGTGGCCGCAGGCCAGACCATTGGCGCCGTCCATGAAGTTCGTGGCGTTGACCAGCGCGGCGGTGCCCACGCAGATCGCCGGGGTCCACCACAGTGAGACCTCGAAGGCGCTGTGCGCCATCAGACCGAGCCCTGCGCCCAGGACGAGCTGGAGAACCAGACGGGTCCTGACGGACACCGAGAACAGGTCCTCGATCAGTCCGAGCAGCGCGAAGGCGAGCACGGTCGCCAGCCCCATGAGCGCGACGTCGACCCCGGTCATCGCGCGAACAGCGCCTTGCAGGTGCACCGCAGCGAGGACCGCTGTCCAGGTGGCCAGTGAGGCGGCCAAGACGATGGCGAGCCCACCACCGCGGGGGACAGGCATCCGGTGCAGGGATCTGTCCCCGGGGACGTCAACGACGCGGGCTCTCCTCAGAAGCGGGATCACGGCCGCGGTCAAGGAGGCGCAGACGGCTGCCGTCAGGGCGAGCCCGGTCAGGAGCAGGGTGGTCATGAGGCTGTCTCCAGGGTCCGCCGGGCGTGAGCCCGCCATCTCAGGCGGCGCCGCCACTGATCCGCCACCGCGATGGCGGACCCTGCCAGGCCTGCGGTCCACGGAAGGAGATGGACCTGCGTGGCGAGGTCGAGGAAGCAGGAACCGACTGCGAACCCGGCCCCGGCCACGATGATGAAGGGCATGACCCGCGTCGAGGCCCACGGCCAGTAATGCCATGTCACGCACCAGGCGGTCACCTGAATGAGAACCGCGGCCGCGATCCCTATCAGGAGCAGACGCGGATAAAGAATTCGATGCGTTGATAAGAGCGTCCTGATAAGGGTCGCCAGGAAGAGCCATAGCGCCCAGGAGGTGATGTCTCGGCTCACTGCCGAGAAATCGGACGGGAGGCCGGGCACTGAAGTGGCCACAGAGGGGACAGTGGAGGAGGTGCGGGAGGGGGCGGCAAGGGGTCGGGCAGGAACTACTGCGACCACTGGTGACCTCCGGTCTTCTGGGACGGGAAAGGCCTGGGTTGCGGCCTTCTTTACTCGCTTTCTTATAACGGTAGTTGGGTCGACCAGTAGGAAAAGCGGTAGTCGTCATGATTGGCTCGTCTGCAATCAGACTGTGATGTTCAGGGCTTATCGTGACGGCGCCGAAACCGCTCGTAATCGTTGCTATATCGCGGAATACTGGGGTTCTGTCACATGATGGCCTCAGCTTGTGGTGCCCCGAGCCGAGGGGTGGGGCGGCGGTTTCGCGCATTCATTGGGTTACGCGATAGTGGGTGACGGCCGACATAGTTGAAAGCCTGCTTCAGAGGGGTAACAAAGGATTCTTGGGGGGTGTCTCGTGCCTAGACTTAGTGGCGAGCGCGTTCAACCGCCATACGCGCAACCAACGACAACACCATCGATTCTTGTGTGATTCATACAAAGATCGATGGGTTCAACCCGCGAGGACAATCCCTATGAAACGCATCATCACCTACGGCTCCTTCGACCTGCTCCACTACGGGCACATCGAGCTGCTGCGCCGGGCCAAGGCCATGGGTGACTATCTCATTGTTGCGCTGTCGACCGATGAGTTCAGTGCCTCCAAGGGGAAGCGCGCCTACTTCACCTATGAGCAGCGCAAGGCGATGCTTGAGGCCGTCCGCTATGTCGACATGGTCGTTCCCGAGCAGACCTGGGGGCAGAAGAGTCGGGACGTCGACGAGTACGGAATCGATGTCTTCGTCATCGGCGATGACTGGATCGGCACCTTCGACGAGCAGCTCGAAGGCCGCTGCGAGATCGCCTACCTCCCGCGGACCCCGGAGATCGGCTCCTTCGATCGGGCGCGACCGTGCGGCGAGGGGCAGGAGGAGGCCCGGGAGACTCTCGCGCGGTGAGCGCCCTCAGGCGTGGCGATTGTGACCGGGGCCGAAGTAGACGTCGTCGAGCGTGGCCGTCTGCAGAGAGCGCTGACGCAGAATGTCGATGATCTGACCGTAGACGGAAGTGACGGTGGGGAAGTTCGCGTGACCGATGACGATGTGCTGGGCGAGCAGCCACTTCTGCGCCTCACCGAGAAGGACCTCCGGCGTGAGCTGTCCTGAGTCTCCGAAGGAGCCGTACCACATGGTCGTGGTCGTGTAGCCGATCTTGGCGCAGACCGAGTCGGTGTAGGAGCTGCGGCCGCCGTAGGGGGGCCGGATGAAGGGCGCGCCTGTGACACCGTAGGTGTTGCGCAGCAGGTTCTCGCACTGGGTGAGCTCGTCGATGATCCCGCCCTCCGACAGCGTTGTCAGGTCAGGGTGAGTCCAGGTGTGGTTCGCCAGCTGAATCTGCCCGGATTCCACCAGGGGCCTCATCTTTTCCCGGTTGTCGGTCCAGCTCGGATAGCAGCCGGTGACGAAGAAGGTCAGGCGGACTCCGGAGTCCTTGGCGAAGTCCAGGTAGGCGTCCACGACAGAGGAGTCGACGCCGTCGTCGATGGTGATGGCCACGACGTTGCCGACGTTCTCCGGCAGGCCGGTGATGAGCGAGTCCGCAGGCGTGGGTGCGGGAAGTGGCGGTGGGCCGTCCTGAAGGTGGAGCGGGTTGAGTGAGGGCGTTGGTGTGGGTGTGGGTGTGGGTGATGTCGAGGTCAGGGGCGAGGCCTGCGCCGGGGATGAGGCTGGTGAGGAGGAATGAGCTGTCGGTTGCGTGGTGCTGCAGGCGCTGAGGCAGCCTGCGGTTCCGGCGGCCAGGGCGAGCAGGAAGTCGCGGCGTTGCATGGGAGGGGCTTTCTCGAAGGTGGATTGTCAGAGCATCGAGCACCTGCTCCGCCGGCCGGGGCGCCGGAGTGAGTGAGCTGCTTTGTTACTCGGGACGCAGGTAAACGGCTGAAGCCTTCGCTGTCCGCTGTACACCTGCGCTACGAAGACGGCAGCATCGTTTGCTGCCTAGGAGGATGGAGAGGTGGGGTTGCGGGACGATCCGCAATCAGTGGGGTGGCTGACGGGGTTTGAACCCGCGACCTCCTGGACCACAACCAGGCGCTCTGCCGACTGAGCTACAGCCACCATGTACGGTATCACCGCAACGAATCGGTACTGTATCCGCTCCTCTCCCCGCACACCAAACTGGAGTCGGTGCACTACGTCACGTTCGAGGGGTGCGCCGAGGACACCGTCGTCCCGCTCACCGGGTAGGCGTGTTGAGGATCCGCTCAGCCGCGTCCTTGCACTCCTGAGAGCTCGGGCCCTCCCCGGCGGGGAACAGGACCTCGCGGTAGTAGCGCAGCTCGTCGATGGACTCCAGGATGTCCGCCAGCGCACGGTGGCCGCCGGCCTTCTTCGGTGCGTGGAAGAAGGTCCTGGGGTACCAGCGCTTGGCCAGCTCCTTGAGGGAGGAGACGTCCACGATCCGGTAGTGGAGGTGCTCGATGAGCTCGGGCATGTCGCGGGCCAGGAACGCCTTGTCCGTGCCCACGGAGTTGCCCGCGAGCTGGGCGGTGCGGGGCTCGGGAACCAGGGAGGTCACGTAGTCCAGGACCTTGGTGCGGGCGGTCTCCATGGTCACCCCGTCCTCCAGGGCGGCCAGGAGGCCCGACGAGGTGTGCATGGTGCGCACGTAGTCGTCCATCTGCTCCAGCGCGGCGGCGGGGGGCTTGATGAGCACATCGATTCCCTCCGCCAGGGGCTTGAGCTCATAGTCGGTGACGACGACGGCGACCTCGATGAGCGCGTCGGCGCTCTGGTCCAGCCCCGTCATCTCACAGTCGATCCACACCAGCGGGTCAGAGGTAGTCATCTGTTTGCTCACGGGAACCACTGTAGTCACCTCGGCGAGCTTCAGAACCGAGGACCCTCCCATGGGGTGGTGAGATTCGAGGCGTGATGGGTGACCGTGTCCTGGCGTAGCGGTCCGGCGGCGTAAAGATCGCGATAAGGTCTCTATGAAGTCTGACCGCCCTTGAGCAACACGGAGCACTCATGTCCCAAAGCCCCGCCCCCCGTCACCTCGGAAGCTCCTACATCATGGAGACCCGGATCGGTGCGGGTGCCCAGGGAGAGGTCTGGCGCGGTCGGCGCACGGACGCCCGGGAGACCTTGGCCTTCAAGGTTCTGCGTGCGGAGCTGGTGGAGAACCCCGACGTCGTGGAGCGCTTCATCAAGGAGCGCTCCACTCTGCTGCGGGTGCGCAGCCCCTATGTCGTCGCCATTCGTGACGTCGTCATCGAGGGCTCCACCTTCGCGATCGTCATGGACTACGTCAACGGCGGCGACCTGCGAGATCTTCTGAGGTCTCACGGCAGTCTGCCACCTGCGCAGGTGGCGTCCCTGGGGACACGTATCGCTCAGGGACTGTCCGCGGTTCATCGCGCCGGCGTGATCCACCGGGACATCAAACCCGCCAATGTCCTGCTCAGCTCCCGTCCCAGCCGGGGCGGCGACCCGGCTGAGACGGTCGTCGTCGGTGTCGCCCCGGGAGGGGAGGTGCCCGAGACCGTTGTGCCCCGACTGGCGGACTTCGGGGTGGCGCGCATCTGCGACACCTTCTCCGCCTCCCACCTCACCGGGGCCATCGGTACACCGCTGTACATGGCGCCGGAGATCCTGTCGCTACAGGCCCCGACCTCCGCCGCCGACATCTACTCACTGGGCATCATGCTCTACGAGATGGCGTGCGGGACGACGCCGTTCGTGGGGGAGCCCGCCCAGCTGCTGAGCCAGCACGCCCGACGCGATGCGGGCCGGCCCCTGGGAGTGCCCGACCCGCTGTGGGAGCTCATCGCCGCGATGATCTCCAAGCAGCCCGACATGCGCCCTTCCATTGAGGAGGTCGCCCAGCGCCTGGACGTCATGCAGTCCGCTCTGGCTGGTCTGCCCGCAGCGCCGCGACTGGCCTCGCCCCCGCAGTCGACGGCCTCGCTCGTTCCCTACGACTGGGACGCCCCTCCGCATGCGGATCCGATGGCGCCTCCGGTGACGCCCTCGAATCCCTCAGCGACCTCGGCCACGATGGCGATCGTCCCGGAGGCGCCGACTCTGGTCAGTGGGCAGCAGTACGCCCCCAGCCCGGGACAGGTTCCTCTCAGCCCGGGGCCTGCGGGGACCGGTGGTTCCGCCGCTCCTGGGATGTCGGCAGCCCCCGGTGTCTCCAGCCCTTCCGGACCCGCTTTCTACGGCCAACCGGGTGCGCAGTACTCGGCGGCTGCGGCGGTCGGACCGCAGTCCGGCGCGCGTCGTCGGTGGCGGCGTCGTCGGTGGGTGGCTGTGGCCGCCGTGGTCACCGTCCTGGCAGTGGTGGGGGCGAGCGCGACCTGGTGGTACTTCTTCTCCGGAGCGCAGATCGACAACCGGTGGGCGGCGGCGCTGCCCGCCGGCAACAGTGTCCGGGAGGAGCTGCGCTACGCGGAGGCCTCCGAGCCCGTCGCGTCCGCAGACGGAACCACGATCGCCTTCCAACGCGATGGCAAGAAGCACCTCGTGGATCTCACGAAGAGCACGACGACGCCGGTGTGGAGCGGTGAGTGCTTCAAGGTCCGCCCCTGGGTCGGTGGCTCGATGCTCTGCACCCAGGCCAGTGACGAGTCCACGGTGATCGGGGCTGCGGGCAAGACCTCCAAGGTGCCTTTCTCCAAGGGGTCCTTCTATATCGGCGCGACATCTGACCTCGGCATCGTGTCCGACAAGGGGGAGTCCTCCGACGGCGGCTCCATGAAGGCCTACGACGCATCCGGCAAGGAGAAGTGGACCGCTTCGGGTCAGTACGAGGCAGGCCGGGTCGACAACGGTTTCATCCTCACCTACGAGAACAAGTCGCGACAGTTCCAGGTGCTGTCCGCCAAGAACGGCGAGGTGCTCGTCTCCGAGCCCGGCAAGCAGCAGGGCTCGGATTTCGATGAGGACACTCGGTTTCCCGGTGGGTTCAATATCGCGTCCGGGTCGGAGGCCTTCTCGAGAGTGACGTCCTCGGGGGCCACGATCTACAAGGCCAACGGCAGCGAGGCGGCAACCGTCTCAGGCAAGTTCTCGGAGAAGCACTGGTGGGCTGCGTCAGCGCCCCTGGATGCCTCGTCACTGAAGGACGCTTACTCCTCCTTGGCCAAGGCATCGTCCTCGACCACCCCGGTCATCGGCCCCAGCGGCACGGTCGACGTCGTCATCGATACGAGCGCCTGCACGGCCAAGGTCGGCAGTAAGAAGCTCGCGCTGCCTGAGTTCTCGCAGCGCGAGGGCTGCCACATCAGGCCCATCGGGCTACTCAGTGACGGGCAGGTGCTGGTCGAGGTCGGAAGGCAGAGCATCTGGGACAGTGAACCGGGCAACCTCGTCGTCGCCGTGTCGCCCGATACGGGCAAGGTCGGTTGGAAGACCCCCGGCGCCTATGGCGGTACGGTCCCTCCCGCCAAGGGCCAGAGCGACGCCCGTCTTCTGGTCGCCCAAGGCGCCTCCTACTACTTCGATCTGGTGGTCTGCCGCATCACCAGCAAGTAGGAGCACCCGCGATACACGGCCGATACGTGACGCCGGGGTGCCGACCAGCTCTGTGGTCGGCACCCCGGCGCCCATGTCGGGAGAGCTTGAGAAGAGGATCAGCGACGCCCGCGGCGGGCCAGAGCGATGTAGCACGCCACCATGCAGGCCAGGCCGATGGCTGAGAGCAGGCCGTAGTTCGTCAGCCACTGCGCGGCCCCGTGCTTCCACAGCGCGTCGTCGCGGTTGGGCATGATGGCGAG